>CAZNQZ010000242.1:0-3734 GCA_964575245.1 uncultured Lachnobacterium sp.
ACGCCCTTATATTCTTCTAAACCCATTTTTTTCCTCCAAATATCTTAGATGATGTGCTTTTCTTTGAATTTGCCAATCAGATAATTGACAGATTCTGCAGGATCAAGGTTGACCTTCTCCCCGGCGCCCTTCGGCACCTTGTCGGAGGCCTTTGCGATCTTTGTCGGTGATCCGGCAAGACCAAGGTTGGAATCGTCCACATCCTTTAAGTCTGCGCGACCCCACACGGTCACTTCCTTGTCACACGCATCGAAGATTCCGCCCGGAGTCATATATCTCGGCTCATTCAACTCGGAAAGTGCGGTGATCAGGCATGGCATCTGTGCTTTGATCTCGTGGTAACGATCCTCGTACTGGCGCTTTACGATCACGGAATTGCCCTCGATCTTAATGTCCGCCGCGTAAGAGATAACCGGGAGGCCCAAATGCTCCGCGATCTGCGGCCCCACCTGAGCGGTATCGCCGTCGATCGCCTGACGTCCGGTGATAACCAGATCGTACTCCATATTGCGGAGCGCGCCTGCGATCGTGGTGGAGGTAGCCCATGTATCGGCACCGCCCAGCACGCGGTCAGTCACGAGAACCGCATCGTCCGCGCCCATAGCCATAGCCTCGCGGAGCACTGCATCAGCCTTCGGAAGACCCATGGTAAGCACAGTAACCTTCGCGCCCGTTGCGTCTTTAATTCTAAGCGCCGCCTCAAGTCCGGCCTTGTCGTCCGGGTTCATGATGGCGAGCATTGCCGCTCTGTCAAGGGTTCCGTCCGGGTTGAATTTCACGCCGCCCTTGGTATCCGGAACCTGTTTGATACATACTACGATATTCATGTATGATGATCTCCTTTTCTCCAATATTGTTTGTTATCCACGACTACTTCAACAGTGCGCCAGAGATAACCATACGCTGAACCTCGGAAGTTCCCTCGTAGATCTCTGTGATCTTAGCGTCGCGCATCATGCGCTCCACATCGTACTCGCGAATGTATCCGTATCCGCCGAACAGCTGAACCACCTCGGTGGTGACAGCCATTGCGGTTTCAGCGGCAAACAGCTTCGCCTTGGCAGCCTCCACGGAATATACCTTCTGGGTTGCCTTTGCCATTGCAGCCTTGTATACCAGAAGCTGTGCAGCCTCAATCCTCGCAGCCATATCCGCCAGCTTAAACTGTGTGTTCTGCTGTGCCGCGATGGAACGGCCGAACTGCTTTCTCTCCTTGGTGTACTCGATGCACCTCTCCAGCGCACCCTCTGCGATGCCGAGGGCCTGGGAGGCGATACCGATACGTCCGCCGTCCAGCGTGTGCATGGCGATCGGGAAACCCTTGCCCTCCGGCCCGAGCAGCGCATCCTTCGGGATTCTGCAATCCTCAAAGATCAGCTCATAGGTGGAGGAGCCGCGGATACCCATCTTTTTCTCCTTGGTTCCGAAGGAGAAGCCCGGAGCGCCCTTCTCGACGATAAATGCGGAGAAGTTCTTCTTCTTCCTGCCCCTCTTGTCCTCGGTAACGCTGGTGATCGCAATCACTATGTACACATCCGCGACCTTGCCGTTGGTAATGAAGCACTTGGAGCCGTTCAACACCCACTCGTCGCCGTCCAGCACCGCCTTGGTCTGCGCGCCCTGGGCATCCGTACCGGCGCCCGGCTCTGTCAGCGCAAACGCGCCGAGCTTCTCGCCCTTTGCCAGGGGGGTCACATACTTCTGCTTCTGCTCCTCGGTGCCGTAGGTCATGATCGGATCAATGCAGAGGGAGGTGTGCGCGGACACGATAACGCCTGTGGTTGCACAAACCTTGGACAGCTCCTCCACGCACATGACATAGGTGAGAGGATCACAGCCCTGTCCGCCGTACTCCTTCTGAACAGGGATTCCCATGAATCCGTATTTTGCCATCTTCTTAACCGTCTCTGCCGGGAACTGCTCTGTCTCGTCAGTCTCCTGAGCAAGAGGCTTTACTTCGGTCTCCGCAAACTGCCTGAACAGGTCGCGGGCCATCTCATGTTTCTTGTCTAACGTGAAATCCATGATATAAAATTCCTCCATTTATAATTATTAGTTTGCATCAATCGCGGTCTTGGTGCGGTCCGGGTTGTACACATAGAAGCCCTTGCCGCTCTTAACGCCGAGATTTCCGCCGCGCACCATCTTGCGAATCAGCGGGCATGCACGGTACTTGCTGTCTCCGGTCTCATTGTAGAGAACGTCCATAATCGCAAGGCAGATATCCAGACCGATAAAGTCTCCCAGCTCCAGCGGTCCCATCGGATGGTTTGCGCCGAGCTTCATAGCGCTGTCGATGCCCTCGATATCGGAAACACCCTCCATCTTGATGAACGCCGCCTCGTTGATCATCGGGATTAAGATGCGGTTCACGACAAAACCGGCAGCCTCGTTCACCTGCACCGGAGTCTTGCCGATCTCCACGGAGATCTTCTTGATCGCCTCAACGGTCTCCGCCGGAGTGTTCACGCCTGCGATCACCTCGACAAGCTTCATGCGGTCTGCCGGGTTGAAGAAGTGCATGCCGATCATCGGGCGGGTAAGTCCGTTGCCGATCTCCGTGATGGAAAGGCTGGAGGTGTTGGACGCAAAAATGCAGGACGCCTTTGCGATCTTATCCAGCTCCGCGAAGGTGGTCTTCTTCACTTCCATGTTTTCAAATGCTGCCTCCACGATCAGATCGCAGTCTGCACAGATGTTTTCCTTCAGGCCCGGGGTAATCTTTGCGAGAATCCCGTCCACCGCCTCCTGAGTCATTTTACCTTTCTCGACAAGCTTTGCGTAGCCCTTTGCAATCGTGTCCTTGCCGCCCTGTGCCCACTCCTCTTTGATATCGCAGAGTGCTACCTCATAACCCTCTACCTGAGCAAACGCCTTCGCGATTCCCTGGCCCATTGTGCCAGCACCGATAACACCAACCTTCATGTTCATTCCTCCTAAATTATATAATTATGATGATTCGGGGGTCAAAAAGGTATTTTGACCCTTGTAACATTTTAGTATTTCTCAACGATTGTGGCGCATCCCATGCCGCCGCCGATGCAGAGCGTCGCAAGGCCGCGGTTCGATCCGCGCTTTGCCATCTCATACAGCAGGGTTACCAGGATACGGCATCCGCTGGCTCCAACCGGATGGCCCAGCGCGATTGCGCCGCCGTTCACATTTACCTTGCTCATGTCAAATTTCAGATCTCTGGCCACTGCGATGGACTGGGCCGCAAACGCCTCGTTCGCCTCGATCAGATCAAAATCGTCAATGGTAAGGCCGGTTCTGGCAAGCACCTTATTGGTGGCCGCCACCGGACCGATGCCCATGATCTCCGGAGCCACTCCGCCCAGAGCGCCGGCAACCCAGGTAGCCATCGGCTTCACGCCGAGCTCAAGCGCCTTCTCCTCGCTCATTACAACGATGGCCGCAGCGCCGTCATTGATGCCGGATGCGTTTCCTGCAGTCACGAGTCCGCCCTCCTTGCCCGAGCAGCACTTCAGGTTCGCCAGGGACTCCTTCGTGGTTCCAGCGCGGGGTCCTTCATCCTTGACAAAATCAACGATATCCTTCTTCACCTTAACCGGAACCGGAACGATCTCGTCGTTGAACTTGCCCGCGGCGATCGCCGCCTCGCATTTCTGCTGGCTGTTCGCAGAGAACTCGTCCAGTTCTTCTCTGGTAAGGCCGTACTTGTCACACACATTCTCAGCCGTAATCATCATATGGTAATGGTTGAACGCATCGGT
>CAZNQZ010000243.1:0-2551 GCA_964575245.1 uncultured Lachnobacterium sp.
AAATTTTTTCTATGTTGAAAACAGCAATAAAGAAGAATAGTTTTTTTCGGGATGATGCTCAGCATAATTGTTGGAAGTCAGTGTCTCATTCTTACTACCAATAATTGAATGATTTGTCTGTGGATTTTTGCATTTCATTGTGCTATACTGGCGATATATGTGATGCTTGCAAATACGAGAGAAGAGGAGAGTATGTCTGATGGCGGCAGATAAGAAGAAGTACAGGCGTGTGGTGATTAAAATCGGTTCCTCCTCCCTGACTCATCCGGAGACAGGGAGGCAGAATCTTGGCAAGATGGAGCATCTGGTGCGGGCCATCTGTGATCTGCGCAATCAGGGGATTGACGTGTGTCTGGTGAGCTCCGGCGCGATCGCCGTGGGCCGGGCGGCCCTCGGGATCCAGGAGCGCCCCAGAAAGACCTCGCTGAAACAGGCCTGTGCGGCGGTGGGGCAGGGGCGTCTGATGATGACCTACCAGAAGCTGTTTGCGGAGTATAACCACACGGCAGGGCAGGTGCTTTTGACCAAAAATACCATGGTGAATCCAGTGTCGCGGGACAATGCCCGCAACACCTTTCTGGAGCTGTTTGGACTCGGTGTAATTCCGGTCGTGAATGAGAACGATTCGGTCAGCACCTATGAGATGCAGTTTGTGGACAATGACACGGCCAATGTCAAGATGCAGTTCGGCGACAACGATACCCTGTCCGCGCTGGTGGCGGCGCTGGTGGGGGCGGATCTTCTGATCCTGCTGTCCGACATCGACGGTCTCTACACGGATGATCCTCACGCGAATCCGGACGCGAGACTGATTCCCGTGGTGGAGCGGCTGGACGAGAGGATTTCCGGAATGGCGAAGGAGTCCACCGGGAGCAGTGTCGGGACGGGAGGGATGGCGACCAAGCTGACCGCGGCGCGGATTGCGACCGATTCCGGCGCGGATATGATTATTGCAAACGGTGCGGATGTGCGTGTGATTTCGGATATCTTTGCGGGAAATTATGTGGGCACGCTCTTTTGTGCCAACAGAAATCCGGAATTCGATCTCGCGTCCTGCGTAACGGATACCATAGGATAAAGAATGTTTTGCATGAACTGATGGGGGAGGTTTGTATGGCGATCAATCAGGAGACAATCGACCGAATTAATGCGCTCTACCGCAAGTCAAAGGCGGAGGGGCTGACGGAGGAGGAAAAGAAGGAGCAGGATTTGCTGCGCAAGGAGTATATTGCGGCTGTTCGCGGAAATCTCAGGAGCCAGCTTGACAACATAGACGTGGTCAACCCTGACGGCACGGTGGAGAATTTGGGTGAAAAATATGGCAGGCAGCGAAAAACACCGGCTTCGTGAAGAAATCAAACGCCTGCGGGACGCGCTCCCTGAGGATTGGCGGCGTATGGCGTCCCTTGCGATCGCGGATCGGCTGGTTTCCAGCTCGTGGTATGCGGGGGCCGGGAATATTCTGGTGTATTCGGCAATCAAAAGCGAGGTGGATCTCTCGCCCTTTTGCGCCCGGGCGCGCGGGGATGGAAAGCGTCTGTTTTTTCCGAAGGTGCAGGCGACAGACATGGAATTTTTTCAGGTGGATTCGGAGGGGCAGCTGTGCCGCGGGATCTTCGGCGTGTTGGAGCCCCGGACCAGCGGTGAGGAGTGCCTAAACCCAAACTGCGTGGATGGGAAATGTGCCGGAGAGATATGGGATGCGACCGGTTCTGAGGAGACAGGGCATGGGCGGAAGATCCCGATTCTCGTTCCTGGCGTTGCGTTCTCGCGGGCGGGGGCGCGCATCGGCTACGGAAAGGGCTATTATGACCGTTATCTGGCGCGGCACGGGGAGCTTTTGCCCATCGGCATCTGCTTTGGGGCACAGCTTGCGGATTTTGTCCCGGAGCCCTGCGACCGGGCCATGTCATGGATTGTCACGGAGCGGGAGGCGTTTTGCTGTGAGGATTGTGATGCATAAGCTGGAGCGCAGGTTGTGTTTGATACGGAGGGAATATTACTGTGGCAAGAACCGTGGGAATAGGGATTCAGAGTTTTGAGAAGCTCATAACGGAAAAAAGCTTTTATATTGATAAAACCGATTTTATCAGTGAGTGGTGGGAAAACAGAGACGAGGTGACGTTGATCACTCGTCCCCGCAGATTCGGGAAGACTCTGAATATGAACATGCTGGAGCGATTCTTATCTGTACAATATGCGGGGCAGGGAGAGGTGTTTGAGGGTTTATCCATATGGAAAAACGAAAAATATCGTAAACTTCAGGGAAGTATGCCGGTAATCTTCTTAAGCTTTGCAGATGTAAAGGCAAATACCTTTGCCGTGGCAAGGGAAAAAATTTGTATGCTTATTGAAGAGGTGTACCGCAGATATGATTTCCTGCTGACGGGAGGGACGCTAAAGGAGGGGGAAACGGAATGTTTCCGCAAGGCGTTGGTGGAAATGACAGATTCTGAGGCTGCGTATTCTCTTAAAAATCTGTCTGGTTATTTATCCGGTTATTATGGGAAAAATGTGATTTTTTTGATGGTCGAATACGATACGCCTCTCC
>CAZNQZ010000243.1:2561-2899 GCA_964575245.1 uncultured Lachnobacterium sp.
GAAATGCTGGAATTTATGAGAGGCCTGTTTAATTCCACGTTCAAGACGAATCCCTGGCTGGAGCGGGCGGTCATGACAGGAATCACGAGAGTCAGCAAGGAGTCCATTTTTTCTGATTTGAATCACTTGACAGTCGTGACGTCCACATCTGAGCCGTATGCGAAATGCTTTGGATTTACGGAGGAAGAGGTTTTCACTGCATTGGAGGAGTATGGGATGCAGGACAGGCGCAGGGATGTGAAGGAATGGTATGACGGTTTTACTTTTGGAAAATGCAGGGATATATACAATCCGTGGTCCATTATCAATTATCTGAAAACAGGACGGCTTTCTACCTA
>CAZNQZ010000243.1:2909-3730 GCA_964575245.1 uncultured Lachnobacterium sp.
CCATGGAAAATCTACTGAAAGGGGAGCATCTGTACAATGAAATTGACGAGCTGATTATTTTTAATCAATTGGATGCAGACGAAAACGCAATTTGGAGCCTCTTTCTGGCCAGTGGATACCTGAAAGCGGAGAGCTACACGCTAAACGAGGAGACAGGAGCAGATTTGTATGAACTCGCCCTGACAAATAAAGAAGTGCTTTTCATGTTCCGAAAGATGATTAGAAAATGGTTCTCCAGCACGGGGGCGGTCTACAACGGCTTTATCAAGGCATTGCTGCAGGATGATGTAAAATCCATGAACGCCTATATGAACCGTGTTGCTCTGGCCACGTTCAGCTATTTTGACAGCGGAAAAAATCCTTCTATGGAGACGCAGCCGGAGCGGTTCTATCACGGCTTTGTGCTGGGGCTGGCAGTGGAACTGGCAGACCGTTACATGATTACCTCCAATCGGGAGAGCGGATTGGGAAGGTGTGATGTGATCATGGAACCTAAGAATGAAATAGACAATGCCGTAATTATGGAATTTAAGGTGAAAAATTCCGTAGAGGAGAAATCGCTGAGCGATAGCGCGGATGCTGCCTTAAAGCAGATTGAAGATAAGAGATACCAGGCGGATTTAGAGAACCGGGGAATTTCTGGCGACAGAATCCGGAAATATGGCTTTGCCTTTGATGGGAAGGAAGTCTTTATTAAAAACGGATTTCAAAATGGGAAGAACGAAGAAAAAAGGTTCTAGCAGATGCGCGCGGACATGCTGCCGTACAAGCAAATATGGAGCCTATTAATGACATAAAGCAGTTGACACCAAATGCGATAC
>CAZNQZ010000244.1:0-3713 GCA_964575245.1 uncultured Lachnobacterium sp.
GCACAATATATGATACCGCTGTCATCTGAATGTTTTTTGATATAGTCCAGTACATAATCATCCTTCTTCTTGATCGTCTCTACATCAAAATAGAGATTCTCACGATCAAAACCAGTGACAACAATCTTCGGATTCTGCAATTTGAGCACACAGGAAATATCGGTTTTCACTTCTTCTGTTGCAGTAGCAGTAAATGCACTTACGATAGGTCTTTGGGGCAGGGCATTTATAAAATCTACGATTTTCAGATAACCCGGCCTGAAATCCTGTCCCCACTGAGAGATACAATGTGCTTCGTCAACCGTTACCATCGAAATCTCTGTTTTTCTTGCAAAGTCTGTAAAATCCCAGCTTTCCAGGCGTTCCGGCGCAACGTACAGGAGCTTATATGCTCCTTCCAATGCTTTTGCATATACCTTCGCTATCTGTCCATCCGTCAGGGACGAATTAATATACCCTGCATGAATCCCGGCTTCATTTAAAGCCTTTACCTGATCCTGCATAAGAGATATGAGCGGCGATATAACGATCGTAATCCCCGGCAAAAGCAGCGCCGGTATCTGGTAGCAGACAGACTTCCCCGCTCCGGTCGGCATGATTGCCAATACATCTTTCCCGGCAAGGGCAGCGTCAATGATTTCTTCTTGTCCGGGCTTATACGAATCGTACCCGAAATATACCTTTAAGGCTTCTTTTGCGTCCATGAATCATACACAATACCACTATGCAGCGGCATCGTCTCCCTTCATTAAGATTACATCTTTTATTTTCTCTTTTTGCTTTATCATTTCCCTTTCTAACTTGCAGCTTATCATATATTCACCATTAAGTCATCTAAAATTTTCGCAATTGATTTACCACACATCTAAACAATCCTCCGCATCCACCCATGCCTGCATCTCACCCGCCAAAACCAATCTGATAAATTGTTGTGTGTTCTGGAATTATCCTTTAGAACGTGGAACGCAAGTCGCACGCAAACCGGGCAGGGATTCCCCTGCCCGTCCGCTTAAGAAGGATTATGAAAGAATATAATCAGTAATGCAATCGTACCAGTGGACATAAGTCGTGCCGTTGACGGTAAGCCGTTCGTTTTCCGGCAGCTGCTCGCTCCACTTCTTTTTGTAGCGGTCAATGGCCCAATCGTCACGGTTGAATCTGCGCCAGAGTATAGTCCTGCCCTTTGCATCTAAAAACTGCTCGGACACCACCCCGCAGTTATAGGTTTCAATATCCATGGCGCAGACGCAGTCATAGCTTTTCCCCTCCATCGTAACCGTGTATCTGCCCACAATGTCAAGCAAAAAATCCTTGTCGGCACTCGTAACCGATGAACCGGATCTTTGGATATCTCCCTTTGCCTTCAGATTGATTTCGTTTCCGCAATTATCCTCACCGAATCCCCAGTTAGGGAAAAATTCATCCCCGTCCAGAAAGGTAATATAATTGCGAACATCCCCATCATTTCTGAGCGTAGCAAGATAACGGCAATGGGTATCTGTGAGCTGGGCGACAAAGGTGCGCTCGATCACTTCGCTCTTGTCCGAGTAAGACGCCTCCCTCGCAGTGAGCTCTACGCCCTCGATCCCGTGAACCTTTGCCTTTCCGGTCACCTGCATATCATATACATGGCTGCATTTGCGGGAAGGGATATCATACATACCCCAGGACAGCTTTTCCCCCAGCCTCGGAACCAGAAACCACCCCATAAGCTCTTCCCACTTTACCTCAAAGGGAGCCTCGCCGCTGGCTTCAATCCGATATTCGGGAATCAATTTCGGCATTCTCTTCATACTGCATTCTCCTTTCCATACACTGGTGCGATATGGATACTGATGTTTGAAATTCTGCCTGGCCGTATGCAGTCTGCTTTTCACCGTCCCGACCGGGATATGCAAAAGCTTCGCAATCTCCGCCTGCGGCAGTTCCTTCCAGAAGAAAAGGTAGAGAATCTGCTTATCCTTATCGCCGAGCAAACGGAAGGTCTCCCTCACTGCATCGACAACAGAAGCACCGTGTCTGCTATCCGAAAATTCTCTGTCCGTCAACTCCTCAACCAGTATCTCCGGCTGCGCCGCCCTCCTGCGGAAATAGTCGCTGCATTTGTTTCGCGCAATGCTTAACAGCCACGACTTGAATGCATCCCTGTTTTTCAGCTGAGGAAACTTCTGATAAGCCGCCAGAAAAACCTCCTGCAGAATATCCTCCGCATCGGCTGTATCGCTCATCCGGAACCGCACAAACCGCTCCACGGAAATCCGCTCCGACTCCAGCAGTTTTTCAAATTCGTCCACACCATCACCTCCTTTGTCTATCATTGATGAAACCCGGTTTCACTTATATAGACGGATGCATGTATGGAAAGGTTCAAAAAATTTACTTCTTTTCAACCGGAATCCAGATTTCAATTGTTCTGCCCGTATCCCCGCCGACGACTCCCCAATGGTAGACCGCGAGCTCCGGCGAATTGATGATCTGATACTCGTCATTCGACAGCCATCCAGCCGCAATCTGCCTGCGGATATCAAAATATTCAGGAATCGGTATCCTCTTTTTTTCGGTCTCATAGACCGCATAGGTGCACTCGGGAATCAGGATTTCCTCAAAATGAAACTGCTCCATAAAATCAATTCCCGTCACATCGCTATTGTACAGATTTTCCCGCTCATAATCGTCTATCGCCGCGGCAATATAAAAATCATAGCCGTCGTCCTCCATATTTTTCAGGACACAGTAAATGGACGACTTGTCGTTTGACATTCCCCTGAGCATCCACTGATGCGCTCTCGTCGAGATAAAAAATTTTTCTTCCTGCTCATGCCGCAGCGCATCATAGGGCATTCCCTCAAAACACCTCTTATAGCCAAGAAGCGTTAATTTTTGTTTCACTTCCATTCGATAATTCATCATAACACCGCCTTCCAATGAAAATTTTAGTACAAGGCGGGAAAAGGATTTGAGCCTGCTGCCGTCATTGCGCGCCTGTGACGGCAAAATCCCATGAAATTTTTGAAATGCCTTTGCAAAGCTGTCCGGACTCTCATAGCCATACTTTAAGGCGACGTCCAGCACCTTCGCGCCGCTTGCGGCAAGCTCCGCGCCTGCAAGCGACAGCCTGCGGCTGCGAATGTACTCGCCAATTGTGAATCCGCAAAGAATACTGAACACACGCTGAAAGTGATAGCCTGATGAAAAACTCTGCGCCGCCACCGTCTCATAATCAATCGTCTCCGTCAGATGCTCCTCGATATAGTCGATGGCCTTTTGCACTCCAATTATCCAGTCCACCTAATCCCTCCCTGTCTGCCTGCAGAGTCAAAAAGTATTTTGACTCTGGCATCATCCTATCATAAGGCAAATTGATTTTCCCGACATTCTGTGCGGAGTGTTATCGGAATCCGATCTCTGAGCTCTTTTCCCATAAAATGGGAATGCGCCTTGTCAAGTAAGGAACTATATTGAAAACTTTTTCACTTCTTCCTGTGTAAGCTCGACCAGCTTCTTTCCACATCTCTTGGCGTATCTTGACAATTCAAGCAAATTCACATGACAGGACGGCGCATTAACATATGGATCGGGCTGTTCATAATAGCTTTGAGCCGGAATCGCATTTTCCATGAATTTAGGTCTCATACCATTCATACTGATACACCTCCAATAGATTTTTTGCTTGTTCCTCGCCAATAAAGAACTGGTACTGATGAAGCATTCCC
>CAZNQZ010000245.1:0-3699 GCA_964575245.1 uncultured Lachnobacterium sp.
CGCCTTCCTCTCATTCCTATGTTGTGGAAATAAATCATATGGATATTAGACGCCGTACTTGTCGATATCATCCTGTGTGATCGTCTCGGCATCAAAGTAGGTCTCCTAAAGGATGATGACCTTCTTCTCCAGAGCCTCGCCCTTTTCGAGGGTCTTAATGACTCCATCAATGATCTCGGCCTGGAACGGGTTGCACTGTCCGTCATAGTTCCAGTTCTTCTTCATAAGCTCTTCAAGCGCCCACTTGTTGCAGTCAAAGCCCATGACTACAACGTCCTTGCCAACACCGTGTGAGATGCCGGCCGCGTCGAGTGCTGCCACGGCGCCCTGCGCCATGTTGTCGTTCTCCGCATAGATGACATTGAACGGAGTCTTGCTGTCGATGACAGACTGCACGATCTGCTGTGCCTTCTCAGCGTTCCACTCAGCGGTCTGCTGGGTCACGATGTTCCAGCCCTTCTCTTTTGCGGTGTCGTTCAGTGCGCCGGAGCGGCCTATCTGGGGAGCGCTTCCCATGGTGCCCTGAATATGGATGATATTGTACTCAGACAGGTTCTGGTTTACCAGCCAATTGACAGCGGTCTCGCCTTCCTTTGCCATGTCGGATACGATGGAAGCCTCATACAGGCTCTCGTCCGCATCGACGGTGCGGTCGAAGAGGATGACCTTTGTGCCCTTGTCCTTTGCGTCCTGAAGCACGCCGTCCCAGCCCGCGGTGTCCGCCGCTGAGAGCAGCAGATAGTCGATGCCTTCCTCAAGGAACTGCTGAGCGGACTTGATCTGCTCCTCATTCTTCAGGCTGTATGCAGTCTTGGCATCATAGCCGTTTTCCTTGGTGAAGGTTTTCTGCAGATCGTTAACATTTGCAGTGCGGTATCCAGACTCGTTCGGGTCGTTGTTGATTATGCCGACCTTGATCAGCTTGTCGCTGCCGCTGTTGTTAGTGTCGTTCTCGCCGGAAGTGGGCTTAGTGCCGCATCCGACCATTCCGAGTGCCAGGGTCGCGATACAGAGTAACGCGAGTGCTTTCTTTTTCATAGTTTTTCCTCCTATAACTCAAACAATGGTTTTGAGAACAGATGAGATTTCTGCCCTCATGCCACTACATTATCATGTTTTAACAACCCTGTCAACCAATATTCTAAAATAGTCGTTATTCAGGTGCGCAAATCCATCAGGCTGCCGGAGGCGTAGCGCCTCAGCCCGCGGTAGAACACGGCCACCGCGGCCGCTGTCAGCAAAACCAGATATCCCAGCACGGCAAAAAATTTTTTTCCATCAAAATCCATCATTATGTGTACCGGATGATAGATCGCAAAGCCCACCGGGATGACCGAGTAGAGCAGAAAACGCGCGGCGCCCTTAAAGATTCCGTCCGGGTAGGTCGCAAAATTGACCATGCTCTGCACGAAATGGGTTCCAAACATCTCTGCGCGCACAAGCCAGAAGGACAGGCTTCCTATGAAAAGGGCGAGGGCCGCGTAAATCCATGCCCCCGTCACCGCAAACAGGAGAAACAGCAGCAGCCGTTTTGCGCTGAAGCAAAAGATAGCCAGCAGCAGAAGGCCGTACAGAAAATCCCCGATGGCGGAGGCGGAGGTCGCAGAGGTCATCACGCCGAGCAGGACATTTTTCGGCTGCACCAGGTAAGCGTCCAGCTTGCCGTTCACAATCAGCTCCGGCAGCGAAAACACCCGCGCAAACAAGATGTGCGCAAGGCCGAAGGAGCTGGCGGCAAGCCCCCATAGCAGCATAATTTCCCGCATGGTATAGCCGCCGACATCGTCCCGAAGGCGCAGCAGGATCACCCACTGGATCAGAAAGGTCGCGTTGTTTATCATCATGAACAGAATGTTGGTCAGAAAGGTCACCTTGTTGAGCATCTCCCGCATAATGTTGTACTTGACTGAGAGCGCACAGACCTTCAACTGATTTTTAACCGCCGTTAACATACAGCTTTCGCCCTCCCCTTTTGTAGATTCCAAACATGGCCGCGCAGCCGAGGGTCAGATACAGGGCCTGCGCCAGCAGTATTTCCGCATATTTCTCCGGGCTGAAATCCACGATCAGCTTTGCCGGGCCGTAGCAGACCGTATAGATCGGAGTGAGCTTTAACACGGGCTGCAGCGCCTGCGGAAAAATCTCCACCGGAAAGATGGTTCCGGCCACCAGGATCAGCTTGTCGTACAGCCATTGGAAGGGGTTGGCGTCCTCGATCCAAAAGGAGAGCATGCCGATGCAGAGCTTAAAGACGGCGTGAATCGTCATGCCGAGCGCGATGCAGGGCACTGCCGCCGCAAGCGTCGTCCAGTGAAAATCCGGGATCGATCCCACCATGGTTATCCCGACTATCGCTGTGAGCGCGGCGTACATTGGCAGCTGGATACTCCACTCTCCCGTATACTTGGCAAGAATATAGAGCGGGTAGCTGTAGGGCTTGTTCATCAGATACGCGATATTTCCGCCGCGGATATCCGCCGATACCTGCCCCCTTATGGTGGGTGAGCGCGCGCCGAACCACACCATCTCCGTTATCATGACATACCAGATCATCTGCTCCCTGGTATATCCGGCAATCAAATCGCCCGGCGCGGCGTACAGGTAGTTCCAGAGGTTGATAAAGATAAAGACAGCGATAAAGTAGCTGATGAAGCCCATCGCGATATTTGCGGCGTACTGGAGATATTCCATGAGGACCGCCCGATAAATAACCGCATATTTTCTCATAAGCCATCCCCGCTTTCCTTATATATATCTATGATAATATCCTCCAGCGGGACGCCCGCCTGCTCCACAGGCTTTGCCTCCACGGTTCTTCGGTCCAGGTATCTGGCTTTCAGGTGCTCCATGGTATCGTCCAGCACAATCTGCCCGGCGTTTACGATGATGATGCGTCTGCAGAGCTTCTCGATATCCCCGATATCGTGGCTGGTCAGAAAAATTGTTGTGTGCAGCTCCTGGTTCATCTGCCGGATCAGCCTGCGGATATTCTCCTTCACCACCGGGTCGAGCCCGATGGTCGGCTCGTCCAGAAACAGGACCTTCGGCCTGTGGATCAGGGAAGCCACAATCTCGCAGCGGATGCGCTGGCCCAGAGACAGATTCCGCACCGGCGTGTTGATAAATTCCCCAAGCTCGAAAATGTCCGCCAGCTCGGCGATGCGCTGCTGTGCCTCGCTGTTTGCAAGGTCGTAGATTGCCCCGAAAAACTGGAAATTGTCATACGGTGTCAGATGTGTCCAGAGCTGTTCCTTCTGGCCGAACACGGTCCCGATCCGGTATGCGAGCTGCCTTCTCTTTTTGACCGGGTCGATGCCGAGCACCTCCACCCTGCCGCCGTCCGGGTGCAGAATGCCTGTGAGCATCTTGATCGTGGTGCTCTTCCCGGCCCCGTTCGGCCCGATAAACGCAAGGATTTCCCCCTCCTCGACGCTGAAGGAGACATGGTCGACCGCGCGGATCTCCCTTGTCTGCGGGTGGAAAATCGCCCGGATGCTGCCCCGCATCCCCTTTTCCTTTTCCCTGATCCGGAAACTCTTGGATAATCCCTCCGCCTCAATCGTCTTCATTGCCGCGCCCTCCCTGCCATGCTTTTTGCCAGTGTAGCGCAGGAGCTGACAAAATGCAAGCAAAAAATGAGAAAATTTACTTTATTTTTGCAAAGCTCTTAATTCTGACCTGAGTTGTTCGTTTTCGGCG
>CAZNQZ010000246.1:0-3698 GCA_964575245.1 uncultured Lachnobacterium sp.
GAGGAAGCTGTTTTCATGTATAAAGAGGGTTTCGTCTGTGAAATTTCTGCTGCAATAACTGCATATGCTTTATGGCATTAAAAAGCCCTCCTTACGGAGGGCCTTTTTATGGACAGCAGGACGATAAGCCGGGTTATGTCGTTGGGTGATCATCTGTCTAGGACGACTGTTACCAGCCGTCTCAAGCGACCTACCTAAAGCTGGCGGGCCACGTCAACGCTTTGCTTTGGTCTTGCTTCGGATGGGGTTTACATGGCTATGGCTGTTACCAGTCACACGGTAGTCTCTTACACTGCCTTTCCACCCTTACCTGTTGTAACACCCTCCGTAAGGGGATATTAACAAAAGGAGCACATCGCATTCCAAATCTGCTGTCATTATCCTGACGGATAACGACAGCAGATGCGATGTACGTAGGTAACATCCTCCCTGGGGAGGATGTTACAACAGGCGGTATATTTCTGTTGCACTTTCCTTAGAGTTTCCTCCACCGGCCGTTAACCGGCATCCTGCCCTGTGAAGCCCGGACTTTCCTCACCTGCAGCCTTTCGTCTCTGCAGCCGCGATCACCTGTCCTGCACAGTCTGCAGCAGAGCTCCTGCTGCCTCTCTACCATAACACAGAATACTCTCCCATGCAAACGAAATTTATAGGGTCGGACTAAACATGAAAGCAGCTTCCCCCCACAAACTCGCGCACAAGGGAATTCTGCTGGATTCCCTCCGTGGGGAGCGGGAGAAAATAGTCCAGAAATTTCAGCATCCGCTGTGCCTCCAGATACTCCGGGCAGCCCCTCGGAATCTGAAACAGAAGCGGCTCCGCATAGACCTTTAAGACCGCAATCTCATACAGAAGCGCCGAGTTGAACATGACGTCCGCGCTGTCCTGAAACGGGAAAATATATTTTTCCTCCCCCCGCCGCACGCTGTCCCACATGGCGATGGTGTCCTTTGCGGACGTGCCCCGCGTCCTCGCGTCCCTCACAATGCGCCGCAGCAGCCGCCCGTCCGTCGTGGGCAGCGGATTGTGTTCGTCAATGTTGAGCTGCGTCAGCGCAGAGATGTAAATCTTATACTTGCTCTCAGCCGGCAGCGCGTAGGAAAGCTTCTCGTTCAGGCCGTGGATTCCCTCGATGACAAGAATATCGTCCTCGCCAAGGGTGAGGGTTTTCCCGCGGTACTCCCTTCGCCCGGTCTTAAAATTGAAGGAGGGCATCTCCACCGTCTCCCCCGCCAGCAGCCGCGTCATATCCTGATTGAACAGCCCGACATCCAGAGCCTCCAGACACTCAAAATCAAGTTTGCCGTTCTCGTCCCTCGGGCACTGATCCCGATTGGCATAGTAATCGTCCAGACCGATCGGGTGCGGCTTTAAGCCCTTGGCAATCAGCTGAATGCTAAGCCGGTTGGAGAACGTCGTCTTGCCGGAGGATGAGGGGCCTGCGATCATGACAAACCTTGTCTTAATCCCATTTTCCTGCCTCCTCACCCGATCCGCAATCTGCGCTGCCAGAGCACCGATCCGCTCCTCCATCAGCGCCTCCTGCAGCAGGATGATCTCCTCTCCGCGCCCGGACGCAATCGCATCGTTCAGCATCCCGACCGTTCCCACGCCCAGCATACGGCTCCAGCGTCTCGATTCGCGCAGTGTCTCATACAGCTTTTTTGACGCCGTAAGGGGCTCCACCTGATCTCCCTTTTTGTCCGGAAAACGCAGCACAAAGCCCTCCCCGTAGAGCTCGAGCGCAAAGTGCTTCAGCAGGCCGGTAGATACTGCCATATAGCCGTAAAAATAGTCCTCCATGCCGCCGATCCGGTACAGATTGACGCGGGAGCTGCGCCTGTAATGCAGGAGCCGCTCCTTGTCCTTCATGCCGTAGGATGCGAATTTTTCCTCCGCCTCCTGGGTCTTCACGCTGTGCTTTTCGATCGGAATATCCCGCTCTGCCAGCGCACGCATACACTCCTCCACCTGCGCAATGCGCTCAGCGGAATTTTCGCAGCCCTCCAGCTCACAGTAATACCCCTGTCCCAGCGAATAAAATACGCGGACCTGCACCTGCCCGCCCCACAGATCATGCACCGCCTTCTGCATAAGGAGTGTCACACTCCTGCGGTAGGTGCGCTTTCCGTCCTTGTCCGTCACCGTGACAAAAGAGACCGTACACGGTTTTGACACCTGCTTGCCGAGCTCACGCAGCCTGTGGTCCACAAGCGCCAGTACAATCGCATCCGGATAGTTTTCCTGATACCTTGCCGCCAGCTCCTGCAGCGTAGTATTCTCCGCCACGGTCACTGTCTGCATTTCCCCCGGTTTCACCTCAATGTTCAGTTGGTATTCCCCCATCTTACAGCTCCCCCATCCTTATGTATTTAATCATTGGGGGGCAAAAGGTATTTTGCCTCCCGGTTCAACCGCAGCCGCTCCTGCACCTCATGCATTCTCCCCGCGGTTGTTTCAGATACTGCCTGCCGGCCCAGCTGTCCCAAAATCCGCTCAAGCTCGCGCCTCTCCCTCTCCAGATATTGCGGCAGCAACGGATGCCGCTTTCGCAGGAGCAGGGGCCCGTAGCGATCCTCCAAAAGCATCCGGCGGCTCTCCCCTGCCGCATATGTGGCGGCTTCGTGCACCGCGCGCATCATCGGGTAAAATTTTCCGTCCTCAAACACCAAATCCTCCGCATCGATCCGGTATCCATGCAGCCGTAAAAATCCCCGAACCTTTGGGACGTCCGACTGCGGCTGCAGGATCAGCTCCCCGGCCCGCGCGCACACGTCCGCCCCTTCCGTCAGAATCCGCATCACCAGTTCCCCGCCCATACCGGCGATGAGGATAGAATCCGCCTCGCCGGGAACCAGCTCCGCCAGCCCGTCCGAGAGCCGGGTTTCAATTTGTCCGGCAAGCCCCTCTGTCTCAATATTGGCCCGCGCGCGGGACAAGGGCCCCTCTCCGATGTCCATTGCGATGGCACGTTCCACCAACCCGCGCTTCACCAGCGCAATCGGCACATAGGCGTGATCCGTCCCCACATCCGCCAGAACAGCTCCCGCCGCAACAAGCGCCGCGACCGCCTCCATGCGCTTTGACAGCCGCACCATACTACTCGAGGTAATCCTTTAATTTTCTGCTCCTGCTCGGATGGCGGAGCTTTCTGAGCGCCTTCGCCTCGATTTGACGGATGCGCTCGCGGGTGACATTGAACTCCCGACCGACCTCCTCCAGCGTGCGGGCCCTGCCGTCATCCAGTCCGAAGCGCAGGGTCAAAACCTTCTGCTCACGATCGGTCAGTGTGCCAAGCACCTCCTCCAGCTGCTCTTTTAAGAGCGTAAACGCCGCGGCATCCGCCGGAATCGGCACATTGTCATCCTTGATGAAATCGCCCAGATGGGAGTCCTCCTCCTCGCCGATCGGAGTCTCTAACGACACCGGCTCCTGCGAAATCTTTAAAATCTCGCGGACGCGGTCCACCGGCATGTTCATCTCCTCCGCAATCTCCTCCGGGGTGGGTTCGCGCCCCAGCTCCTGCAAGAGCTGCCTGCTGACGCGGATCAGCTTGTTGATGGTCTCCACCATGTGCACCGGAATACGAATCGTCCGCGCCTGATCAGCGATCGCCCGCGTGTTCGACTGCCTGATCCTCCATGTAGCATAAGTGGAGAACTTGTAGCCCTTTCGGTAATCATACTTTTCCACTGCCT
>CAZNQZ010000247.1:0-3397 GCA_964575245.1 uncultured Lachnobacterium sp.
AACAGGATGAGTGACGGAGACAAATTTGTTTTGAGCAAAGGCCATGGCGCGCTCGGTTATTATGCAGCCATGCATCAGGTTGGATTGATTAATGACCGACAGTTTTCTTCGTTCGAGTCAAATGGCGGAGAATTTCCGGGACAGCCAAGCAGGAATGATAATAATCATGTTGACTATTCCAGTGGTTCACTTGGAATGGGACTCTCTTATGCACTTGGCGCGGCCCTTGGAATAAGGGACTCTGGAGGAAGGGTATTTGTTGTTTTGGGAGATGGAGAATTGAATGAAGGAAGCAATTGGGAGGCAGCGGCACTAGCCAATCAATATCGCCTGGATAATCTGATTGCCGTTGTTGATAACAATAATCTTCAGTCAGATGGATTATGTAAAGATATTATGGATCAGGATTTACCGGCTCTGTGGAAGGCTTATGGATGGCATGTCGAGGAATGTGACGGGCATTCTGTAAATGAAATTCTGAATACTATGGATTTTGAGCATCCGGGTAAACCACTCGTTATTCTTGCCAGAACTATCAAGGGTAAGGGAGTCTCTTTTATGGAAAACAATAATGCATGGCATCATGCTGTATTAAAAGATAATGACTATCGAGAGGCTGTTAGGGAGATAGAAGATATTTATGGAATACAGTAAGATTCATCTTCGGACATTTTCCCTCCTTGGTCAAAGAGGTACTTTGGGGACGGTATTAAAGGAACTCGCGGCTGAAAATGAAAAGATTATTGCTATGACAGCTGATCTTACAAGGGCATCAGGATTGGAACAATTTGCGAATGCCTTTCCTGGCCGGGTGCACAACATAGGGATTGCGGAAGAAAATGCTGTTGGAATGGCTGCTGGGTTAGCCGATCAGGGCTATATTCCCTTTGTATTTACGTTTGCAAATTTTGCTGCGCTTCGGGCCAACGAGTTTGTAAGACACTTTATGGCTTATATGAAATGTAACGTAAAATTAGTCGGATTTGGCAGCGGTTTTGCAATGGAGATGTTTGGAAACACACATTATGGTGTAGAAGATGTGGCAGCGATTAGGTCCATGCCCAATCTTATGATTTTTTCACCTTCTGATAGTCTGGAAGTGGCAAAGATTACCGATTATGCAGCAAATAATGTGGGGCCTATGTATATAAGGCTTTCAGGCAAAATGAATTGTCCAATGATTCATAAACAGGATTTTGATTTTGTACCTGGCAGGATGCTGAGGCTTACAGATGGCAACGATGCAATGATCTATGCCACGGGCAGCATGGTTGCGGTGGCGATGAAGGCATACAAGCAGCTGGCGGACAGGGAAATTTACACTACCGTCTACGATGTTCACACAATCAAACCGTTTGATGAAGAGACTGTAATTAAAAACAAAGACATTAGTTTAATCATTTCAATTGAGGAACATTGCAGGGTTGGTGGATTAGGAAGTGCTGTCGCTGAGACTTTATCATCCAGTACATGCCATGGAAAATTGGTAAGACTTGGAACAAGGGATTGTTATGAGGCCGCCGGAGATTATGAATATATGCAGCAAGCGCACGGATTGACTGCGGAAAACATTACAAGAATCATTGTCAATGAATTAAAAAAATAGAAGGAGAATAAAAATGAGTAATCTTGAAAAGTACAACGAGGCATTTATAAGTACATTTGAAATCAGTGAGGATCAGCTTTCTGGACTTAAGTATCAGGATATTGCAGCATGGGATTCCGTTGGCCACATGAGCCTGATCGCGAAACTTGAAGATGCATTTGACATCATGATGGATACGGATGACATTATTGATTTTAGCTCATACGAAAAAGGAAAAGAAATCCTTGCAAAGGATGATTACGGAGTCGAATTCTAATGGAATGGTTTTGGAGCTTTGAGCAGTACCGGGATCACGTTGCCGTCATCGATGAAAACGGGATACAGCTGACCTATGACCAGCTGATAGCAGAAGGCGGGAAACTGGCGGATGCGGCTGGTCACAGGTGTCTGGTTTTTATCCTCTGTGAAAACAGCATCGGATCACTGCTGGGCTATGCCGCATTCTTAAATCACGGGATCGTTCCGGTTATGCTCAGTTCCCATCTGGAGACTGGCTTGCTTGACAACCTGCTTCGCGATTACAGACCGGGATTTGTATGGCTGCCAAACGGGCAAAGGAAGGAATTTCCATGGACAAGCGTCTATGAGGTTTATGGCTACAGCCTTCTCAAAACAGATTACGGGAAAGAATACCCTCTTTCGGATGAGTTGGCGCTGCTTCTCACCACATCGGGTTCCACGGGAAGTCCGAAATTCGTAAGGCAGAGTTATAAAAACATTCGGGCGAACACGGACAGCATCGTGGAATATCTGGCGCTTGACAGTACGGAAAGGCCGATTACGACGCTGCCGATGAATTACACCTACGGGTTATCGGTTCTCAATACCCACCTTGATGTAGGAGCAACCATATTACTGACAGACAAAGGTCTGATGCAGAAGGAGTTTTGGAAATTCTTCCGGGAATCAAAAGCCACCTCCTTCGGGGGCGTGCCCTATACCTATGAGATGCTGGACAAGCTCCGGTTTTTCGGCATGGAGCTTCCTTCCCTGCGCACGATGACCCAGGCGGGCGGGAAACTGACCCCGGAGCTTCATGAGAAATTTGCAGCATATGCAAAGGAGCAGGGGAAAAAATTTGTGGTCATGTATGGGCAGTGTGAAGCGACGGCCAGAATGGGTTATCTTCCCGCGGATAAGGCAGTGGAGAAAAAGGGCTCCATGGGCATTGCCATCCCGGGCGGCAGATTTACACTTGTTGATGCCATCGGCAGCGTGATTACTAAGCCTTATACCACGGGGGAGCTTGTCTATGAAGGGGACAACGTGACGCTCGGCTATGCGGAATGCGGGGACGACCTTATCAGGGGGGACGAGCGCAGGGGAAAGCTTGCGACCGGCGATATGGCACAGTTTGATGAGGATGGATATTATTATATCGTCGGGAGAAAAAAACGGTTCTTAAAGATCTATGGGAACCGTGTCAATCTGGATGAAATGGACAGGCTGATTAAAGGCAGATATGAAACCGATGCCGCCTGTGCCGGTGTGGATGACCATATGTATATTTTCCTGACCGACGGGAAACTGGCAGAGGAAATCCGGGCCTATGTCATACAAAAGACGGGCCTCAATCCGGCGGCATTTGTTACAAAGATAATTGAAGAAATTCCGAAGAATGATTCCGGAAAAATACAGTATACAGAGTTGGAAAAATATTACGGGAAACCATGAATTTTGAAGAAATTTTAGAAACAAAACCATATGAACCGGAACAGGCGGAAAAGGAAAAAATCCTGAATGAACGTCTGTTTTTTCTTACCAGGAATCATATGGAAAACTGCATCCCTT
>CAZNQZ010000247.1:3407-3683 GCA_964575245.1 uncultured Lachnobacterium sp.
CTTACAGGCGCATGATGGATGCCGTGGGTTTTCGCCTGGAACATGCGGCGGATTATACGGATATACCATTTCTGCCGGTCAGACTTTATAAGGAGCTGGATTTAAAATCGGTGGCGCAGGAGGAGATTGTGAAGACCATGACATCTTCCGGTACGACAGGACAGGCAGTTTCAAAAATATATCTCGACCGCGCCACCTCCTCCAACCAGCAGAAGGCAATGGTTAAGATCGTTTCCGAATTTACCGGCTCCAGCCGTATGCCGATGATTATCATTG
>CAZNQZ010000248.1:0-3662 GCA_964575245.1 uncultured Lachnobacterium sp.
GCCATTTTTTCGGTGGTCTTTCAGGACTTTTATCTGCTGGCCCACCAGCTGGGGCAGAACGTGGCGGGCTCCTGCGACGTGGATGAAGCCAGAGCTGTGAAATGTCTTGAGGACGCCGGCTTCGGAGAGCGCTTAAAGGAGCTCCCCGACGGCCTGGATACCTGGCTTTTTAAGGATTTTGACGAGGAGGGGATTCATCTTTCGGGGGGTGAGCGACAGAAAATCGCCATTGCCCGGGCGCTGTATAAGGATGCGCCATTCATTATTCTGGATGAGCCGACCGCCAGTCTGGACCCTGTTGCGGAGGCGGAAATCTATCGGAAATTTGATGATATCGTGGGAGACCGCACGGCAATCTACATCAGCCACAGGCTGTCAAGCTGCAGGTTCTGCAGGGAGATTCTGGTGTTTGAGGACGGAAATATCATCCAGCGGGGGAATCATGAGGAGCTGCTCGGTACAGAAGGAAAATACCGGGAGCTCTGGGAGGCTCAGGCGAAATATTACGAGAAGTCGAGGCAGTATGAGGAGGATAAGAAATATCTGTAATAAACTGGAAAAACAATGCCATGATGGCATATGTGGAGAAATATGCGTATGACGGCAGGGGGACACACCTGTAATTGTAAACAAAAAGGTCATATGCCACGAATACACAACAATTCCTTTGCCCAGAGTAGTTAAAATTTATCGACAAATTATCTTGATAATTTTATCTAAATCATATATAATACGGATAGAAGGAGGCATGTGTTATGTCTATGGCTTATGAAGCGCTCAACAGTCTTGTATCCATTACACAATTCAACAAGGGTCAGGCATCAAGGATTTTTGACAGGCTTAATAGTGAAAAGCAGCTAATCGTCTTAAAAAATAACGTTCCTTCCGCTGTAATACTTTCTCCTGAAGAGTATATCCGGCTTTCGGAAATAGCCGAGGATTATTATTTGTTGACCGAAGCGCAGACGCGTCTTAACAACAATGAGGGCAAAAAAGCCTTATCGTTCGGCGAGGTTATGCAAAAATGCGGCATTACCGAGGAAGATATAGAAGCAGCGGAGGAATTGGAAATAGAATGAATTGGGGAGTTGTATTTTTACCCGAAGCAAGCGACGATTTAAAACGTCTTGACGGTGCTATCAGACCGCAGATTTTAAAGGGCATACGAAAAGTCAGCCGCAATCCGCTTCCAGACAGTAGCGGTGGTTATGGTAAACCACTTGGTAATCAATCGGGGACAGACTTATCGGGATTTATGAAAATCAAGTTTAAAAAAATCGGGATACGAGTTGTTTATAAGATTGAAATGGTCGAAAGTATAATGAAAATTATTATTATTTCTGCTAGGGCAGATGACCAGGTTTACGAGGAAGCTGAAGCACGGCGTAAAAAATATGGCCTTTGAGGGACTGTTGCAGAATAAGATTATCAAGAGCTATCGCAGCGGCAGGGGGACACGCCCGTAAGCGTGTCCCCTTTTTTTACATCCTGTCAACGGCCTGACGTTCTTTGGCTTCGGCCTGTCTCAAAAGCTCAGCCATGGCCTGCCGGTTCTTTTGAGCCGTCATGTCCAGAGATTTCTTCATCTCAAAGGCCTTCTGCCAGTTTTCATAGACGGATTGATACAGGGAGGCCAGCTCCTGTGAGCCATGCCGCTCTAAAAATTTCCATGCGTACCATTTCAGCGGCCCGTAAGTTCCCAGAAAATACTCCAGATTCCATGAGCATGCCAACTCCGCATTCTCTCCCTCCAGATGTTCGATCAGGGCGGGATAGGCCTCCAGCCCGCTGGCGTTGTCGCACCATTCCTTTCCCAGCAGATGATTTTTGGCGAGTGCCAGAGCACGGCTGAGAATGGTTTCCTCTGGAATGTCCTCCTTTCCGGTGATCGTCAGAACACTCAGGATGGGGAGTTCCCGCTTGCCAAGCCGGGCGTAGTCCATCTCCCCCTCCTGTCCGGTAATGGGCAGCACCGCAAGCTTCTCTGTCTCGTCATCGTAGCCGATGATCAGGCCCCACTCGCAGACGCCGATATCCCAGCTTACGGCGGGAATCCCGGCGTCGATGCTCTGCCGGATCAGGGCAAGCGCCTCCTGACGCCGCGTTTCCTCCATATCCTCCTGCCCCCACAGCCGTTCGATATAGCTGCAGCGCAGGCCGCCGCTTTCCACACCGTTTTTTTGCAGGTCAAACTGCCAGATACTGGTAGCGCTGGGGCAGAGATCCGGGGACACCCACATGCGGAAAGCAAAACCGCTGGATGCCACGATATCCTCCGCCAGCTCCGGAAACGGGCTGTTCTTCACAGCGCAGGAGAGGGATTTTGCAAAAGAAAACAGGTAGCCTGTGGAGTCAAAGACCCCGTCCCATGTAACATTCAGTTTTTTCATCTTTTTCCTCCTTAGATTGTTTTATGAATTTGTCAGGATTCCTGATTACTTTGTCTCTTTTTCCAGAGGGATATAGATATCCTCCGAGAAGAGCCTGCTCTTTTCGCGGTAGCACTCAAACTCGTAGCCGCTCCTGCGCTCGTGTCCGCTGTCCAAAAACCACTCTTTAATGTAGTCCCATGTCCTGTGGATCTGGTTCACAAAATTATCCTGAGCTGCGGCCGGAGTGGAAAATACCGCATATAAGCCGCCAGGAATGTGCAGCTCCAGGGTGCCGCTGCGATCGCCCGCCGCATATATGGATGGAATACCGATGTAGTAGTACAGCCGGTTTTCCTTATAATCCCACTTACTTACGCCATAGTCCCAGACCTCTTTACCGCCGGAGAGCTTTAAGGACAATCCTCCGGCATTATACTGGTTCCAGAAATTTGGAATCACCTCCTCTTTGCAGGGGTACACCGTCAGGGAAAAGGGCTGGATTTCCGTGATTTGCGGAATCACGGAGAATTCCCCTGTTTCAAATCGAAACCGCTCATAGAGTTTCAGGCTGTTTTGGTCTCCTTGTACTCCGTAGGCAAAATGTGGTGCTCCGCTTTAAAGGCCCTGACAAAGTTTTCCTTGGAGTTGAAGCCATAGCGGAAGGCGATGGGAGATATGCTTTGGTTTCCGCGCATGATCTCTTTGGAAATTTCGGAAATCCGGCGCTTTCGGATGTAATTGGCAGGGGTCAGCCCAACCGCGTCCCGAAATATGCGCAGAAAGTGGTAGAGAGAATAGCCGCTCACCCTGGCACAATCCTCCAGAGAGATTTCGCCCTGCAGATTTTCCTCGATGTAATTGATCACCCTCTCAATGTGTTCCCTGTAGTCCATTCTGCGCTCCATGTAGATTCCTGTAATACCACAAATTGCTCCGCTGCCTGTGAACAGATCCGCGCAGTGGGAGGATTCCGTTTCGCCATACGCAGCTCCTTGTGTCATTATATTACATTTTATACCCGTATGGTTGATAAAAATTGCGGGATAATTCTGTTTGGAAAATTTATTTTCTTGTATGGGAATGTCAAAAGTGATACAATACCTATGAGAAATTGGCTGGTCATAATTTTACAGGGGGGTATGGAAAAATGGGAAGGGTAAAAAGGATTGTATCAATTGTAATGATTTTAGCGCTGGCCATTACGTTAATGCCGGTAAATGCAAATGCTGCGGTTAAGCTGAATGTGACAGAGAAAACAATAGGGGTCGGGGAATCTGTTGTGTTGAAGGT
>CAZNQZ010000249.1:0-3651 GCA_964575245.1 uncultured Lachnobacterium sp.
ACGCCCTTTGTGGACTTTCACCACAGACTGACGGCATGCCCGTCATACTAAAAAAGGCGGACAATGTCCGCCTTCTGTACTCATTTTTTATGACGCTTCACAACAGACCACAGCGTATTGCAGATCGCGGAACCGATCAGCAGGCAGGCAACCGCTTCCAATATCGCGTTTATTGAGACAAACGCCAACAGCCATCCAAGGAATGCAAAACCGCCCTCTCCAGTGTACTGATACGCCTCCATCAGATAATCCTGAAACATAAATGTCATACACGCCAAATACAGAACCGTGTTCGTAATCGGAGCCACAACACAGGATACCGCAATGTTGATAACTCGCTTTTTAAAAAATTTTGTCATGCCAGAATAAACGAGCGCAGGCACTATCCCCACAAGAATCCTCGGCACGATACAACAAAACGCGGTCTCAAGCGGCCTCACATTGAACAACATCGTTCCAAAGGGACTCATTCCGAAGCACTGCGCAAAGCTCGTAAGCCCAAATACCAGGCCCAGAAATGCTCCTGCCTTCGCCCCAAGCATTACGGCTCCGACCGCCACCGGCACAACGATGAATGTAATCTCCACCCCGGCAGTCTTCAGATATCCCAGCGGCGTATACGCCATGAGAATAATGATTGCTGTCAGAAGCCCCATCTGAGTCAGAAGGGTGACATTCACGGTCCTTGCACTTTTTGTTGTTTCCATCATTTCCATATTCAATTGACCTCCTACTTCCGTTTCCCAGCGGGAATACAGTGTATTTTTGTGTTTCCTCCACAGCCTTGCGGGAAAACAGATTCCGAAATCACCTCCACACCGGGTGGTCGGTGTAACCTCCTCTGCTGCCCCTGCAAAAGAAACATACACATTATAATGCAGGACTCCAAAAAAGTAAAGAGTCTTTTTATTCGCTTATACGCGCTCCACCTTAATCACATTCGTGTTTCCGGTCTTTCCGTTGATGAGCCCTCCGGTCAGCACCACGACGTCGTCCTTTTCCAGCCCGCAAACCTCCTTGGCGCGCTTGACTGCATGGTAGAACATGACCTCCATCGAATTGAACTCCTCACAGAGCACGGGCTTCACGCCCCAGCTCAGGTTCAGCTTGCGCCACGCCTTCTCGGAGGTCGTCATACCGACGATGTCCACCGGACAGCGGAAACGGCTGACCATACGCGCCGTGCGCCCGCTCAGGGAACTGACCACAATGCACTTTGCCTGCACATCAATCGCCATGGCACAGGTGGCATGGGAGATGGCGTCCAGAATACTTGCAATCTTAAACTCCGTAGACTGAAAACGCTTGACGTAATTGATCTGCCGCTCCGTGTACTCTGCAATTTCCGCCATGTTGCGCACGGACTCGACCGGGTACTTGCCCGCTGCCGACTCGCCGGAGAGCATGATCGCGGAGGAGCCGTCGTAAACCGCGTTCGCCACATCCGAGAGCTCCGCCCGGGTCGGCCTTGGATTGTGGATCATGGATTCCAGCATTTCCGTCGCCGTTATGACGCGCTTTCCCATCAGACGGCACTTATTAATCAGATATTTCTGGATCGCGGGAACCTCCATTCCCGGGATCTCCACACCCAGATCTCCGCGGGCGATCATGATTCCGTTTGCGATCTCGCAGATCTCCTCGACATGATCCACGCCCGCCCGGTTCTCAATCTTAGCAATGATGTCGATGTCACTGCCTCCGTTCGCATCCAGAAAGCTTCTCAGGTCAGCGACATCCTGCTTCGACGACACAAAGGACGCCGCGACAAAGTCCACATCATTCTCGATTCCAAAGAGCAGATCCTGCTTGTCCTGCTCGCTCAGATAGTCGTGATCCATGACCTTGTTCGGAAAATTCATGCTTTTGCGGTTCGAGAGTGTTCCACCCGCAAGCACACGGCACACAGCATCCTTCTCCTTCAGCTCCTCGACCTCGAGAATAATCAGGCCATTGTTGATCAGCACGCGGTCGCCGACGCTCAGATTGTCCACCAGACGATCATAGGTGACGGCTACCCGCTCCTGATTGCCGACGATATCCTCTGTGGTGAGCGTAAACCTCGCCCCCTCTTCCAGAATGACGGAGCCCTCCTCAAAGGTCTTGATCCGATACTCCGGCCCCTTGGTGTCCAGCATAATGGCGATCGGCATACCGAGCGATGCGCGCACCTTCTTAATCAGGTCAATCTTTATCTTCTGTTCCTCGAGGGTGCCGTGGGAAAAGTTGAGCCTCGCCACATCCATTCCCGCCTCACACATGCGCGCCAGCACTTCCTCCGTATCACTCGCAGGTCCAATTGTACAGATTATTTTTGTTTTCCGCATTTTTCTCTCCTTACCGGCATGGCATGATTTCCACTGCCGCCTTATGCCCCCCATTATATCAAAAGCGCTTACTTTGTCAACCGTGTACCAAACAAAAAGCCCTTCCATATAGATCAAGATAATGCTTTACATATGTTATATAACAGAGTATACTGATTATATCTTAAAAGAATGAGTGATATGACATGACTTTAAAATATACAAAGGAAAAATTGGACATCCTCGAAAAAGAAATGATCATCCTGCTGTTCCTGTCGCTGCAGGAGCCCCCGAAAAATATCGACCGCATACTCCAACTGATCATTAGGCAGATACCGGAATTAAAAAGACACCGTTACGGCAGGTTCTCCATTTAAGGGCTATCGGAGTTCTCCCAATCGTCAGGAAACATGTTCAAAACGGTCAACTAGAAATCCGAAACATCACGGTAAGCGTCATCAATGCCCTTTCTCCTTCCGGCACTTAATTTCCATGGATGCCTGTCTGAAACCCCTATGCTTTTTCCACTGACAAGCCTCCCGAAAAGCAGCTTCTCAAACACTCTCTGACTCAAGCGTTCACTGTGACGGAATCTCAACATTTCAAATCCCAAATCTCCCTGCAGCGGATTCGGATTTCTCATAAAAATATTTGCCGTTTATCTTTACCTTCGCCTGCGAGTACCCAAATTCATTTATTCCGCATCTTTAGAGAAATCATAATTTGATATCAAATCCAGCATTTCATAGTCATAAAATCTATCACAATCTTCAGAATAATGTGTTTTTTCCAAATCATATGTGCTTATATCTATATTTTTAAAAATTTCACTCTTATTATACTCATTAGTAATTATATCGCCTTTCGAGTTTTGATTTGAATTTATAAGCTTTGAAACCCATATTTCTTTATTTTCTAATGTTGATGTTCTTGTGAATTTCAACATACTTATCGGCATTTTCAATGGTTTATCCAACCCAGCTATTTTAGCTTCTCCATCATGTGAAACGACAGAAAAATCTACCATTTCTATATCATTTTCATTGCCAAATACCATATCATAAACTTTTTCTGCGAGCAAAATATAACTTTCTTCATCAAATTTATCATCGTTATAAACATACAAACTAATGTAAATATCCTTAGAGCCATCTTTTAAATCCACAATTTTCACTTCTATATCATTAAAATATTCTTCAGCAAGATCCGCCATAATACTTTGCAATTTCTTTGCCGAAGTATTTTTGGCAAGATGAATTTTATCTTCATTTTCACGAAATGAACTTTTAAACTGCGGTATGAGCCCTATGGCAGCAACAATAACAGTTAATAGCGCAATGATGGT
>CAZNQZ010000250.1:0-3625 GCA_964575245.1 uncultured Lachnobacterium sp.
AATCAGACTTCCAGAGATTTCCATAGACAGGTTTCATTTCGGACAGGTGATTTCCATGACCTGTTCGATCATCTGGTGCAGGAGACGGCTCTCCTCGGTGTCCGCGGCGCGGTAATAAACCTCTTTTCCCTCACGGCGGCAGACAATCAGCCCGCTGTTTTTTAACGGCCGCAGATGGTGGGACACAGCCGGACTTGACATCCCAAGCATAGCAGAAATATTGAGGACGCATTCCTCGCAGTGGCAGAGGAGCCAGAAGATTCGGACTCTTGTGGTGTCACCGAGCTGCTTAAACACCTCTGCTACCTTTTGAAAATGATCTGTCTGGTCCAACTGGGTCCGGATAAGCTCGGTTTGCGGCCCTTCTCCGTGCTGATGAGGCAATTTATCGTGTTCCATTTGATTTTCCTTTCCTTAAATATATGATGTTGGGCAAAAGGTATTTTGCCTCCAACTAAACTATTGACTTGGGCTGACAAATATATTATACTATGTTCACAACGATTTAACAAGTGCTTAATTGATTAATTTAAAAACAGGGAGAAGTGAAGAATGAAGAAGACGTATAAAATCGAGGTAGACTGCGCAAACTGCGCAAATCTGATGGAAGATGCAGCCAGAAAGACGGAGGGTGTGCAGAGTGCTACGGTAAATTTTATGACACAGAAAATGATTGTGGAGTTTGCCGGGGGGCATGAACCGAATGAAGTGATGGAGAAAGTATTAAAGGCCTGTAAGAGGGTGGAACCGGACTGCGAGATCTTCCTGTAAGCCATTCGTCATTTTGTAGTTGCTGCTGATAGGGAAGAGTGGGCTTGAAAAGGAGAGTATATTATGCAGGAGATTGTAATTCGCATACTGTTGGGTCTTGTTATTGCAATGGCGGCTGCTGTTCTGATTGTCGTCGGCAGCCGTAAAGACGGCATGACGCGAAAGCAGAGAGTCATGATGATCCGTATCCTGATTACGGCTGTTGTCCTGCTGGCTCTTCAGTGTGTGAGCGCAGAGATGTTTGAGGCGCTGGACGGGTCTTTATTCCCGTCCGCGGGCAGATGGATTCGTCTGGTCTGCTATCTGGCGGATTATCTTGTCATCGGATATGACATTTTGCGGAAAGCGATAAGAGGCATCCGAAATCGTCAGGTATTTGACGAGAATTTCCTGATGGCAGTGGCGACTGTCGGAGCGCTGGCGCTGGCTGTCTATGAGAACGGGGATTATCTGGAGGCCATCGCCGTCATGCTGTTTTACCAGATCGGGGAATGGTTCCAGAGCTATGCGGTCGGCAGAAGCCGCCGTAACATCAGCAGTCTGATGGATATCCGGCCCGACTATGCGAACATTGAGAGGGATGGAAGACTGGAGCAGGCGGACCCGGATGAGGTGGAGATCGGCAGCGTGATCGTTGTCCAGCCAGGAGAGAAGGTGCCGATTGACGGAATTGTCGTACAGGGCACATCCGCGCTGAATACCAGCGCGCTGACCGGGGAGAGCCTTCCGAGGGAGGTGACAGCCGGGGATGAGGTGATCAGCGGCTGTATCAGCATGACAGGAGTATTGCGGATTCGGACAACAAAGGAATTTGGGGAGTCCACCGTCTCCAAAATACTGGATCTGGTGGAAAATGCCAGCTCCCGCAAGTCAAAATCCGAGGGCTTTATCTCGAGGTTTGCAAAGATTTATACCCCGGCAGTCTGCTGCTCGGCGTTGGCGCTGGCGCTGCTCCCGCCGCTTGTCCGTATGCTTTTCATGGGATTATCCGCCGACTGGGGCGTCTGGATTTACCGGGCCCTGACCTTTCTCGTGATCAGCTGTCCCTGCGCGCTGGTGATCAGCATCCCCTTAAGTTTTTTTGCAGGGATTGGCGGCGCAAGTCAGGAGGGGGTGCTGGTCAAGGGTTCCAACTATCTGGAAATCCTCTCTCAGACGAAGTGCGTCGTCTTTGACAAGACGGGAACCATGACCAAAGGGGTTTTTGAAGTGAACGGGGTTCACCATGCTTCCATGGAAAATGAGAAGCTGATCGAGTACGCGGCCCTCGCGGAGAGCGCCTCCTCCCACCCGATCAGCAGGAGCCTGCAGCGGGCATACGGAAGAGAGATCGACAGAAGCCGCGTGTCGGACATACAGGAGATCAGCGGAAACGGCGTTACGGCAAAGGTGGACGGCATGGATATCGCCGCTGGAAATGATAAGCTGATGAAACGCCTGAATATTCCCTGTCAGGACTGCCATCAGACCGGAACAATTATCCATATGGCAGTCAACGGACAGTATGCGGGCCATATCGTGATTTCCGACAGGATAAAGCCCCATGCGAAGGAGGCCGTCGCGGAATTAAGGAAAGCAGGAGTTGACCGGACCGTTATGCTGACCGGTGACGCGAAGAAAGTGGCGGATCAGGTGGCCGCCTCTCTCGGGATCGACGAGGTGTACAGCGAGCTTTTGCCGGCGGATAAGGTGGAAGAGGTGGAAGAGCTTCTGCGGACGAAGCCGGGCCGGGCAAAGCTGGCTTTTGTCGGCGACGGCATCAACGACGCGCCGGTGCTCTCCCGGGCGGACATCGGGATTGCGATGGGGGCGATGGGCTCCGACGCGGCTATCGAGGCGGCGGACATTGTACTGATGGACGACGATCCGCTCAAGATTGCAAAGGCCATCAAGATTTCGAGAAAGTGCCTGCGGATTGTCTATCAGAACATCGTATTTGCTCTGGCGGTCAAATTTGCCTGCCTTGCGCTGGGGGCGGTGGGAATCGCGAACATGTATCTGGCGATCTTTGCGGATGTAGGTGTTATGATTCTTGCGGTGCTGAACGCGATCCGCTGCCTGTTTGTGAAAAAGCTGTAAAAAGGCGGCGTTTGCGGGGGGATAATATGAGTGAGTATACAAAAACTCTTACATTCCGCCCTCAAATATGTTATATTGAGCATACAAAGGGAAAAGCCATAGAAGCGGCTCTACCCTCTAATAATGACAAGTTATACCGCTATAAACGGTAAGCTGTCACTACTTCCGATAGTGGCGGCTACTTCTTTTTTCCCTTAAAAACCTTATAGAGCAGATTAATAAGGGCGACAACGAATGTACAGAACAAAAATAAATCCTGATATGTAATCATTGTATCGCCCTCCTTTCTTTCGTCTGGAGGGCTGCTGTAACCCTCCGATAAGACAAGAGGGATAAAGCCGCCATTTTTCGCAGATGTTAAAGAAATTTGCCAAACGGCAAAAGAGATTTGATAGACATGGTTTCCCTTTTTGCTATACTGGAAAGGGAAAGGAGAGAATAGCCATGACATTAAATGAAAAGCTTTTATCGTTGCGGAAAAAGGAAGGGCTTTCGCAGGAAAGCCTGGCGGAAAAATTAGGAGTAACCAGGCAGACCATTTCAAACTGGGAATCCGGACAGACATCCCCGGATTTACTGCAGGCTGGAAAAATCTCGGAGATATTCCATGTATCACTGGATGAGCTTGTTGATCAAAAACTGGGTGTTGTGTGCAGGGATAATTTCCAGAATCATTTATACCAGAATTTGATAAACAAAACCTGTTATTTAGTGCTTTCTGATGATTTCTATGATTTTACTATAGATGAAACAACCCCTGTGAAGGTATTGGGTG
>CAZNQZ010000251.1:0-2140 GCA_964575245.1 uncultured Lachnobacterium sp.
TGTTTTTTCAAAAAAAGAAATAGGCTTTTGATCTCAGGATGGAGGGCGCAGCTTTATGAACAGGCTGATTTATCTGGATAATGCGGCAACCACACAGGTGAAGGAAGAGGTGTTAAATGAAATGCTTCCCTTTTTCAGGCAGATATACAGTAACCCGTCTTCGGTATACCGATTTGCCGAAGAGAGCAGCCGGGCGGTTGAGCGTGCGAGAAAGCAGGCGGCGGAGCTGATCGGTGCGAACGCGGAAGAAATCTATTTTACAGGCGGGGGGAGCGAGTCGGACAACTGGGCCCTAAAGTCTGTGGCAGAGGCGTATTCCGGAAAGGGAAAGCACATGATAACCAGCAGGATCGAGCATCATGCCATCTTGCGCACCTGCGAATATTTGGAGAAGCAGGGGTATGAACTGACCTATCTTGATGTGGATGAAGCGGGAAACATTTCTCTTGAAGAGCTGAAAGCGGCGATCCGCCCGGATACGATTTTGATATCCATCATGGCGGCAAACAACGAGATTGGCACGATAGAGCCGATGAAAGAAATAGGAAGGATTGCACGCGAGAACGGAGTGCTGTTCCACACAGATGCGGTACAGGCATACGGGCACATTCCTGTCCATGTGGACGACATGGGGATAGACATGCTTTCTGCCAGTGGACATAAATTGAACGGCCCGAAGGGAATTGGGATATTGTATGTCCGCAAAGGCGTTAACGTTTGCTCCCTGATCCGCGGCGGGGCGCAGGAGAGAAACCGGAGGGCGGGAACCTTAAATGTGCCGGGAATAGTGGGCTTTGGAAAGGCGGCGCAGCTTGCCAGGGAAACCATGGAGGAGAGGGCTGCAAAGGAAACCGCATTGCGGGATCATCTGATCGAAAGAATTTTGGCGGAAATACCCTATGTCAGGCTGAATGGACACAGGACAGACAGGCTGCCAAACAACGTACATTTCTGTTTTCGGTTTATCGAAGGGGAATCTCTGCCGATTCTATTAGACCAGCAGGGGATATGTGTTTCCGGCGGTTCCGCGTGCACCTCCGGCTCTCTGGAGCCGTCCCATGTGCTTCTTGCGATTGGGCTTCCTCATGAGATTGCACATGGTTCATTGAGGATTACACTGTCGGAGGACACCACACTGGAGGAAATTGATTTTGTGGCAGATGAACTGAAGAAGACTGTTGAGAGACTGAGGGGAATATCCCCGCTGTATGAGGATTTTTTGAAAAATGAGAAGTATGAGTAAGTTAAATACAATCGAGATTGTGCAGAAGTATCAATTTCATTTCCAAAAGCAATATGGCCAGAATTTTCTGATCGACACACATATTTTGGAGGAGATCATTCGGGCGGCAGATGTCTCGCCGGAGGATTTTGTGCTGGAAATCGGGCCGGGGCTTGGCACGATGACGCAGTATCTGTGCGAGGCGGCAGGGCATGTGACGGCGGTGGAGATCGACCGGAAGCTGATTCCGATTCTGGAGGATACGCTGTCTGCGTACACCAATGTGGAGGTGATCAACGCGGATATCCTGAAAACGGATATCGGCGCGCTGATTCGTGAACATGGCGGCGGAAGACCTGCCAAGGTGGTGGCAAACCTGCCCTACTATATCACCACGCCGATTATTATGGGGCTGTTTGAGAGCCATGCGGACATTGAAAGCATCACGGTCATGGTGCAGAGGGAGGTCGCCGACCGTATGCAGGTGGGGCCGGGAACCAAGGATTACGGCGCGCTGTCCCTTGCCGTGCAATATTACGCAAAGCCACAGCTCATGCTGACGGTTCCGCCGGGCTGCTTTATGCCCCAGCCGAAGGTGGGCAGCGCGGTGATCCGTCTCACCCGCCACGATAAGCCGCCCGTGTCGGTAAAGAGTGAGGAGCTGCTCTTTCAGGTGATCCGCGCCTCCTTTAATCAGCGCAGAAAGACGCTCGTGAACGGGCTGGCAAACTCCGGCGCGTTTTCCCTCTCCAAGGAGGAGCTGGCGCAGTGCCTGAAGGCGCTGGGGCTGCCGGAGAATATCCGGGGAGAGGCGCTGACGCTGGAGCAGTTTGCGGCGCTTGCGAATGAGATATTTTATGGGAGGTATTGATATGAGAGAGCTATTGGATTTTGTAAAGGAATTGAGCTTCGTGCGGA
>CAZNQZ010000251.1:2150-3611 GCA_964575245.1 uncultured Lachnobacterium sp.
GGAGGAATAATTGGAGCGCTAACTGTGATTAATATCAGTGATACAGTATATTGGCATGGGGATAAAGGCGTATGGGTGGCTGTTATTATGCTAATTTTTGAAGTTTCTCACTGTGCTCTCTGATTACGCTTTTCATAACCTCGATATCGGCTTGCATTGCTTCAATTTGTTCAACTCCTGTCTGATATCGTTTATATGTACTTGTATAACACGCTTCAATATTTTGCAATCGTGGGAGAACGTCATTCTCCTGAGCAAGTTCAATCTTTTTAAGCCTGTCATTTATAGGCTTTAGTTTTTTGTCAAGCATATCAGACATTGCAAGCAAAAGTTCGTTATCTGTCATATGATCACCTCCGGTTGTGTTTGCTGTATTGATTGAGTAAATACAGTATACCACGACTCAGGTGTAAAGTCTATTCTTTTATCAGGGAGCATTGTGGTTGTTAGGGAACATTTAGTTGCTGTTTCAATGCGTCCTGGAGTATTTGTGAAAAGTTCAGTCCGGCATTTCGTAAGATGCTGTTTGCAATAGTCGGTATAACTGAAATACAAATTCGCTGACCGTGTAGATTTATTGCAGCAAAGTCAGCGAAGCAAATGAACCTCCGCGAAGAGCTTAGAATTATTGATTTGGATCGTATTGCAGCAAATATTCCGGAGTAGTACCTAATAACTGCGCATAAATACTAACCTCATAATCTGGAATGAATCGAGCGCCGGACTCCAGTTTAATGATAGCTGATTCCGTGATAAAATCATATCCGGCCAGTTGCGCCATGATGGCCAGCTTTTTCTGTGTGAGGCGCTGTTCTTTGCGGAGTTGGCGGATTCGCAGGCCACAGATATTTTTTCTCTTTTCATCGTACCAAAAGGCTTTCAAAGTAATTTCTCCTGTTTATGTGAATTGGTTGATATGCTTTACAAGCAGTTTTTATTAATTATATACTGCATTTATGATAGAATGATGCCTAACGAGCAGGTTTTGAAAAAGAGGATTTTTGAAGACATGGCGATTACAAATCTTTACGGGGCAATTTTCTTTCAGGAGAAAGGGAAAGTGTGCGGCTGCTCATACATATTGACAACCGGGACGGGAAGGAGTGCCATGTCATCAATGCGGACTACCAGACGGCAGTGTTTCGGGACAGGGCGGAGGCAGAACTGCTCATAGACCGGCTGGAGTTTATTTTTGGACAGATTGTGTCCGGAGGCGCGGGGCGGATCGGGGAGATCGACTCCTTATCTGATTTTGCCGTTTCTTTGTTTGGCCTTCCAAGTTTTGGACCGGATAATCTTATACCGTGCGTCTGGCAGAACGACCGGTTATCCCTTGTCCGATATATCTGATCTCCCCAAACTCTACAGGCGCCTTCACTTTTCCATGCACAATTGGCCTGACCCAAGGCTGGCTGATACTCACAATCCGGTCCTCCACCTTGTGAACCTTGTTATCATACA
>CAZNQZ010000252.1:0-3610 GCA_964575245.1 uncultured Lachnobacterium sp.
TTCCGGCGATGCCGGATGCGGGCCGCGCGGCGGGCAGGGTCGAAAAATCTCCCCTACTCGATTGTGCAGGCTCGCAAAAGGAAAATTTCCGGCGATGCCGGATGCGGGCCGCGCGGCGGGCAGGGTCGAAAAATCTCCCCTACTCGATTGTGCAGGCTCGCAAAAGGAAAATTTCCGGCGATGCCGGATGCGGGCCGCGCGGCGGGCAGGGTCGAAAAATCTCCCCTGCTCGAATGAATGATCCCTGACAGGGAATAAAGGAGGTTGACTATGAAACGAAAACTGCGGGTTTACAAGAAGACCGTCAGCATTGTCGGTGAAACTTCCACGGGCATGTATGAGAGCCTGGTGGGAGAGAGGAAGGGCTTTCTGCTGGAGAGCTATGATAAGAACTACGACCGATACACCTTTTTCGGCCGGGAGCCGGAGGAGATCATCACCTCCCGGGGAAACGCCCTCGTCATCACACGGGCGGACGGAAGCGTGGAAATCCGTGAGGGCAATCCCCTCGTGCGCCTGAAGGAGTATTACAGCGAGTTTGACATTGTAAAGGACAACGAGGAGCTCTCCTTCTCCGGGGGGTTGGTGGGCTGTCTTGGCTACGATTTCATCCGCTACGCGGAGGAGCTTCCGGACGACAATCCGGACGAGATCGGGATCGAGACTATCCAGATGATGCTCATGACAAAATTCATCCTGGTGGATCATGTGGCGGAGACGCTGACCGCGATTGTTCTCGGGGAGGACAGCGACGGGGGAAGGGCAGCATCTATTGCCGAGGCGCAGGAGCTCATCCGGCAGGCCCTCGCCGACGCGGGGCGGGCTCCGGAAAAGCACTTTGTCCACGACGGCGTGATCGCTGAGAAAACCGACTCCCTGGAGCAGTACCGTGCCAAGGTGGAAAAGATTAAGGAATATATCCGGGAGGGGCACATTTTTCAGACTGTGCTCTCCCAGAGGTGGACGATCCTGACAGGGCAGAAGGGCTTTGAGCTCTACAAGGAGCTTCGGGAGCTGAACCCGTCGCCCTATCTGTACTACTTCAATTTCGGGGAGTTTGAGGTGATCGGCAGCTCGCCGGAAATGATCGTAAAAAAACAGGGCAGCCGCGTATTCACCTGCCCCATCGCCGGGACAAGGCCGAGGGGCGCGGACGCGGAGGAGGATGCGCTGCTGCGGGACGAACTGCTGCGGGACGAGAAGGAGCGGGCGGAGCATGTGATGCTCGTGGATCTCGCAAGAAACGACATGGGACGGATCAGCGAGTTCGGCACCGTGAAAGTGACGCAGTTCATGGAGGTGCAGAATTACTCCCACGTCATGCACATCGTCTCCATGGTGGAGGGGAGAAAAAAGGGCGATTTCCATCCGATGGATCTGGTGTCCTCCTTCCTTCCGGCAGGAACCTTAAGCGGCGCGCCCAAGATCCGTGCCATGGAGATTATTGACGAGCTGGAGAATGTCCGCAGAGGGCTGTACGGCGGAGCTACCGGCTATGTGGACTTCTCCGGGGACATGGATTTCTGCATCACAATTCGCACCATGATAAAAAAGGGTGAAAAGGTTTACCTGCAGGCAGGCGCCGGGATCGTCGCGGACTCCGTGCCCGAAAGGGAGTATGAGGAGTGCTGCAACAAGGTGATGGCGCTTGCCAGGACACTGGTTCCTGTATCAGACCCGCTGTGATTAGACGCATTGGAAGTAACTATGTTAAAAACTGGGAGGAAAAGCCAATGATTTTAATGATAGATAACTACGACTCCTTTACCTATAATCTCTATCAGTACATCGGCATCTTTGAGCCGGACATCCGCGTGGTGCGAAACGACAGGATCACGACGGATGAGATCCGCAGGCTTGGGCCGGAACGGATCGTCCTCTCCCCCGGCCCCAAAAGCCCGAAAGAGGCGGGAATCTGCATGGATATCGTAAAGGAATTTACAGGAAAGCTGCCCATCCTCGGCATCTGTCTGGGGCACCAGTGCATCGGCGAGGCATTGGGCGGCACCGTAAGCTACGCAAAAGCGCTGTTTCACGGCAAGCAATCCCTGATTGAGCACAGCGGGGACAGCATCTTTACCGGAATCCACTCCCCGATCCGCGTGGCGCGCTACCATTCGCTGGCGGTGCAGGAGGAGGGGCTGCCGGACTGCCTGCGGGTGCTGGCGCGCACGGAAGACGGAGAGATCATGGCGATGCGCCACAGAACATACCCGGTGATCGGCCTGCAGTTCCACCCGGAGTCCATCTACACCGAACACGGGAAGCGGCTGATCGAAAATTTTGTGAATGATAAATGCTGATAATCAGGAAGTAAAGAATTGCTGCCAGAGAAATCAATTATTAAAATTTAATATAACAAAAAACAGGTGAAATTATGATATTAGAGGAAATCGTAGCCAAAAAACGGGTGCGTCTGGCCGGACACAAGGCCCGGATACCCGAAAACGAGATGCGCCGCATGGGCGAAACCGCCGAAAAAGAAAATGAAATCAGCTTTTACGAAAACCTGAAAAAGCCCGGATTATCCATAATCGGGGAGTTTAAGAAGGCATCTCCAAGCCTCGGGCCAATCGAGGAGAAGATCGACCTGACGGAGCGCATCGAGGACTATAACGCCTCCGTGGACGCCATCTCCTGTCTGACGGAGGAGGACTTTTTCCACGGCAATGTGGACTACCTGAAACAGATCCGAGGCAAATCCCCGCTGCCGATCCTGCGCAAGGACTTTATGATCGACCCTTACCAGTTCTATGAGGCAAAGGCCATCGGCGCGGACGCGGTTCTTTTGATAACGGCTATTCTGGATGACGTCCAGATGCGCGATTTTTACCAGCTCGCCAGAGAGCTCAGACTGGACGTCCTCGTGGAAACCCACGACGAGGGGGAGATCGAGCGCGCAATGCGGGTCGATCCGCGCATCATCGGGGTAAACAACCGCAATTTAAAGGATTTCTCCATCACGCTGGAAACCACCGCGCGCCTGCGCCCCTATGTCCCGGGAGACAAGGTGTTTGTGGCGGAAAGCGGAATCATGGGGGATGCGGACGTGCGTTTCCTTCACAGCTGCGGCGTGGACGCCTTCCTGATCGGTCGCGCCTTCATGGAATCCGAAGATCCGCAGGCTCTTGCAACCAGATGGAGGAAATTATATGAAGATTAAAATATGTGGAATCACCCGCCCGGGAGAAGCTGCATATCTGAACGAGGCGGGGGCGGACTATGCGGGCTTCGTGTTTCATCCGCCCAGCAGGCGCCATGTAACGCTGGCACAGGCAAAGGAGATTATGTCGTGCCTGAACCGGCGGATCTGCCGCGTGGCAGTGCTCGTCTCCCCGGATGCGGCACAGGCTGAGGAGATACAGGAGGCCGGCTTTGACATCCTGCAGATCCACGGGACCCTGTGCCGGGAGACCATCACCCAGGCAAAGCTGCCGCTCTGGTACGCCGTCAACCTTGCAGACCCCGCGGAGCTTGCCGAAAGGACAGAATTTCTCGCGCATCTCCCCGCGGAGCTTGCGGAAAAAATCACCGGAATCGTCGTGGACGGCGCCGAATACGGGAGCGGAAGAACCTTTGACTGGGCGAACCGGCGATGGCGGGATTCGGA
>CAZNQZ010000253.1:0-3602 GCA_964575245.1 uncultured Lachnobacterium sp.
CCCCGTCGAAACCGCAGCTTTTGGCCAGCATCAGCTCCGTGTAGGAGCTGCAGTCACAGCCCATATCATAATCCTTCAATATATTTAATAAAAACGGATTCGGTGTCGCCTTCACCGCAAAATATTCGCGGAAACCCGGATTCCACGCGAACGCTTCCTTTACCGCCCTCGCATTTTCCCGAATGCCCTTCTCATCATATAAATGAAACGGCGTCGGACAGGTCTTCTCGATCTCCTTCACCTGCTGTTTTGTCACAAATGGTATTTTCTTCATCGTCGTTTCCTCCCAGTGTGTGATCAATCCTTTATCAGACCCTATGCTACATCATGTCCGGGACAAATTCAAGCAAATTCTTTTTCCCCTGTTAAGTTCTTCCCGAAAATGCCGATGTATATAACAGAGATTTGTCTGCAGATCAAAACACCATAGAAAATGAGGAAAACTTGCGATGAGCAATATCAGAATTTACCCGTATATCAGTGAAATGCCGGAGCCGGCAGCACCCCAAAAGGCCGTGGAGCCGGATACCGCAGAGCAGGCCGACGGAAGCTTTCAGGAAATCCTCTCGAAGGCAGGCCGCACGGAGCAGGCAATGGCAGTGGACAGGCTGATCCATGCGAGCAGCTCCGGCAGCGTAGATGCCAGGACCGTAGAAGAGACTCTGGGCTTTAATCCGACACCCGCCGGGCCGTTTTTCACCTCGCGCCTCGCGGTCAACACCACCGTAACGCCCATATCATCCAAGGCAGAGACCGGCAGCGCAACAGAGGCCGCGACACGCCAGGATCACCCCGTCGTGACGGAGGTGGATGACGAGGAGCTGGAGAGATGCTTTGCGGAGGCCGCAGAGGAATACGATGTGGACGAAAATCTGCTGAAGGCGATCGCCTATGCGGAATCGAATTTTGACCCGAACGCCACAAGCCGGGTCGGGGCTATGGGGATTATGCAGCTCATGCCTTCGACAGCCGACAGTCTCGGGATCGAAAACGCATACGACGTCCGCGACAATATTATGGGCGGCGCCAGCGTGATCGCCCGGCATCTTGAGCGCTATAACGGAGATCTCTCCCTCGCGCTCGCGGCCTACAATGCAGGTCCCGGCAACGTGGACAAATACAACGGTATACCGCCCTTTACAGGCATACAGAACTATATCGACAAAATAATGAACTACTACAACAACGCGCAGGGCTGATGCCCTGCGCAATTTCAATCTTCACCCTTCAAGTTTTAAACCGGAGAGCAGCGATCCAAGACTGGTAGACACCTGCTCGCCGGAGACATACTCCTCCGCCGGGGCATCCGTCGCCTTCTCCTCCGTAATCTCCTCGAGCGCCTTCATGCTCAGGCTCACCTTTCCGTCATTCGTACCCAGAATCTTCACCCTGACCTTCTGGCCCTCTTTGAGCACCTCATGCACCGAGCCGATCCGCTTCTGGCTGATCTGCGAGATGTGCACCAGCCCGCTGATCCCGCCCCCGAGCGCGACAAAGGCACCGTATGGCATGATGGACTCTACGACACCCTCTGTCACAGTTCCCGGCACCATCATTGCAATTTTGTGGTTCCGCTGCTCCTCCTCTCTCCTGCGCGCGACCTTCCGACCGGAGAGCACAAGCTTATTCTTCTCCCTGTCCACCGTGATCACCTGCACCTCGACCGTCTTCCCGATCCAAGCGTCGGTGTTCTCCACATAGTCCGAAGCAAGCTGGGACGCAGGGATAAATGCCCGGATTCCCTCGAGATAGGCCACTACGCCGCTGGGCACGCTCTCCTTAATGCGCACGGAGGCCACGGTCTCATTCTCCAGCATGTCGCGCAGCCTGTCCCACGCCAGCACGTCGTTCGCCTCTTTTCTGGACAGCTCGATATTTCCCTGCCCGTCGTCCACTTTGATAACGGTGGCCTCGATCACCTCGCCGGGCACCAGCTGCTCTTTTGGATTGAAATCCGGATCATCACTCAGATTTTCCGTCCGGATAATCCCCTGCGTGTAATATTCCAGATCCAGTGTCACTTCCTCCTCTGACACCGCGATCACAGTGCCCTTCACGATATCGCCCTCATGAATCTTGCGGAAGGAACGCTCCAGCTCCTTCTCATAATCCTTCATTGTCTCACTCATTGCTCTCTCCTTCTTTTCCTGCAGGCAGGAACGGTTTTGTATCATCTTATCACAAACAGCCTCATCTTCACAATATTTTTTGCAGAGGTCTTAAAAAAAATAAAATCGGGCCGATATATACCATGTAACGGAATGCGGCCGCAGCCTGTTGCAGCAAATCAAAGTGACCCGCCACGGATGGTTTCCTTAGAACGAAATGGAGTTCTGACTGGGAGACCATTTTTTATTTCTAACATGAAAGGATGCAGCTATGAGATAATCGGCAAGGTTCACAGAAAGGGTGAACAAATTGATTATTCAGTCAGACCAAATGCGCACAGGAGCGTCGAGGGCCTACCATTCCTCCCGCTCCAGCTATGTGCGCCGCAGCGCATGGGATGCCGCAGGAAATATCACCTCCTACTCGGAAACCTCGGAGCATGCCCGCATGAGCTCATACAGCAGAAGCTACAACGGGACCGCATACCGGCCCCTCGTGAAGGACGAACAGAAGGAATCCGGCTCCGAAAAAGAAAAAATGAGGGATCTGATGGAGCAGATGAACGCCTCCCCGGGGCCTCGGAAGCTCGCGGTTTCCGAGGCTGTAAACAACCTGCAGAGACTGCGGCAGAACTCGCTCAACTATCTGTTCCGGTTGCTTTTGGGGCGAAAGGACCAGTTTTCGGCAGCGGACAGCTGGACGGGCAGCCAGACGGATCTGTTATCCGCGGAGAGCACCGGGCTCTTCGGCGCCGGTGAGAGCTACTACTCCTCTTTTTATTACAGTGAACGGGAGACCACCTGCTTTAACGCCAGAGGCACGGCTGTCACTGCCGACGGGCGCGAGATCCCCTTCTCCATCAATCTGGAGATGTCCCGCTCCTTCACGCAGATGGCCGGGCAGTCCATCGAAATAGGAAAGCCGAGACTGTGCGATCCCCTGGTCATCAACCTCTCCGGAAACGGTGCCGACGTCACCGACCAGAAATTTTTCTTTGATCTCGACGGGGACGGAGAGCAGGAGGAGATCTCCTCTCTTGCAAAGGGCAGCGGATATCTGGCTCTTGACAAAAACGGGGACGGTGTGATCAACGACGGCAGTGAGCTTTTCGGCACTGCAAGCGGCGACGGCTTTGCGGATCTGGCCGCACACGACAAAGACGGCAACGGCTGGATTGACGAGGCGGACGCCATCTTTTCCAGACTCCGGATCTGGGTTCGGAACGCGGACGGCACAAGCAGGCTGCTCACCTTAAAGGAGGCCGGTGTCGGGGCCATCTGTCTGGCCGGGGAAAACACAGAGTTTTCCCTAAACAGTGCAAAAGATAATCAAACCAACGCCGTCGTGCGCAAAACCGGAATCTTTCTATACGAGAACGGCGGCTGCGGCACCGTCCAGCAGCTCGACCTCGCCACATAGAGAACAAAAATAAAAAGGGCAAAAAAACGGAAGTCCCAAAGGACTTCCGTTTTTCGAGCTGATGACGAGAGTTG
>CAZNQZ010000254.1:0-3600 GCA_964575245.1 uncultured Lachnobacterium sp.
ATATTATGAAAACATTGGAAGGAACCCTTGTATCCACTGACATTAAGAGTGGAATTGTAGCGGCACGTTTTAATGAGTTCATTACATCGAAGCTATTAGGCGGGGCGATGGACGGCCTGCTGCGGCATGATGTGAAGGAGGATGATATTCATGTGGCATGGGTGCCGGGAGCGTTTGAAATTCCGCTGATCGCGTCGAAAATGGCGAAAAGCGGGCGTTACGATGCGGTTATATGTCTGGGGGCAGTCATTCGGGGCTCAACGAGCCATTACGATTATGTCTGCAATGAGGTTTCAAAGGGGATTGCCGCCGTCTCTCTGGAGACAGGTGTGCCTGTTATGTTTGGCGTACTCACTACGGAAAACATTGAACAGGCGATCGAGCGGGCCGGAACAAAGGCCGGAAATAAAGGCTACGACTGTGCCGTAGGGGCGCTAGAAATGGTCAATTTAATCCGGGAAATGGAAAATAAATAAGTTGATCTGAAATCCTCACTTCGGTAAAATGAAGCCATATGCAAAAACCGAAGTGAGGATAGAAAAAAGAGCCCGTTATTACGATCTCCCGTTCAGACATGCCCCAGCTTCATCCGCACAAGAATCTGTTTATCGTTAAACACCGGTTTGTCGCTGCCCACACCGATAAAATCCTTGCCGAACATATCAAACATATTGCTGACCAGCGTAAATTCAGGCAGTCTGCCGAGGAATTTTTCGCCGTCGCACAGATAAGCAGTCTGCACGGGCATCACATACTCGCCCTTCTCGTTAAATCCGCCGCCGCTGTAACTGACCGGCACGACGGACAATCGTCCGTCAAGCAGCTCCTTTATCGTTTTATCGCTCCGGGTGATCTTGAGCGATACATTCCCGTTCGACGGCACATCGGAAAAACTCCCCCAGGCGCTTCCGGTATGCTCCACATTGTATTTTTTCGCAATTCGCTTGTCAGCATACCCCCGCAGCACGACCCCGTTTTCCACATAGGCCAGCTTATCGCCCGCAAGGACGATTCCTTCGCCGTCGAAGAACCCCTCGTGCCAGCACTCCGCGTCCGTCACATCATGACAGAGCGTAAACCGGTCCGAGAAAACCTTTTCTCCGAGTCTTCCCGTCAAAAGAGATGTCCCGAGACAGAGGCTCTCAGCATCCAGACATCCTCTCAGCTTTCCGAGCAGTCCGTAATACTGAGTTTGGATGATGACTTCCTCCGGAAGGCTGACCTCTTTTTCAAAATTCGACAGATAATTATCCGCCATCGAATAGAGCTTCTCCAGCTCAAAATTCCGCTCCCCGATCCCGAACCAGCCATCATCAATATCTTTGCTGTTCTTGTGCTTAAAGGAAAAATCCGCGTGCGCCGAACAGTCAATGTTGGAATAATTTAAGCCCCTGTCATTTTCCTGCCGGGTTTCCGTTCTGCTCTGCCGGATCTCCCCGTTCAACCGGAAATCCGGATATTTGGAATGAATATGCTCCAACGCCTCCCGGGTCAGCTCCATCAGTTCCTTATCCGAAAACATCCGCTCTGTCTTATCGCGGTGGCGCTCACCGGTCTCCAGCTCAAAAGGATACGGCCGCTTCAGTTCCAGATTCTGCTCCGCCCTCGCGTAGCCCTCCTCGTCCGACATCGTGCCCTTTTGGTAATGTATGCCCAGAAGGCCGTCTCTCCCCACGCGGAAGGAATAGGTGCAGGAGTTGTCTTTATTAAACGTAATTACTTTATTTTCCTCAAACTCTACCGTGGATGTTGTTTCGATATATGTATATTTTTCTTTCATGTTTCCTCGCAATCCGCCGCCGCTGCGGCATTCTAAACTGGGTTGAAATCTTTTCCTATCGGCGTTTCCCTAGTTTACGGTTAACTTTTTCACCCGGATCGTCGGCCCGCCCGCCGAAACCGGGATGTTCTGCCCGGATTTCCCGCAGCTATAGGTATCGTACAGGAAAAAATCATCCCCGACCGCGTCGATATCAAACAGGGTCCTAAAAACATTTCCGGTGATCACATTGGCGCGGACAGGCTCGCCGAGCTTTCCGTCCCGGATGCGGTAGCATAGGTTCGGCTGCATGGTGAAGGTCGCAGAGCCCGTGCCGTAATTGACCCCGTATACATAGATGCCGTCTTTCACGCCGGCGATGATCTGCTCTGGCGAATCCGTCCCTTTCTCCATGTAGGTATTGGTCATTCTTACCATCGGAGAAAAGGCATATCCCTGGGCCCGGGCATTTCCCGTGATCTCCTCCCCGAGGACAGAGGCGGATTTCGCGTCGTGCAGCCGGCCCGTCAGAACGCCGTTCTTGATCAGCCAGGTTTCCTTTGCCGGGTTGCCCTCGTCGTCAAACGGCGTATATCCATTGTTTTCCATGCTGCCGTTGTCGCAGATAGATACGCGCTCGTTGCCGACCATCTTGCCGATCACCCATTCGTCCTGCAGAGCTTTATCGTTGAGCATAAAATCGGATTCACTCTTGTGCCCGAAGCTTTCATGGGTAAACATTGCCGTGACTAAAGGAGCCAATACGCAGGTATAATCCCCCGCCACTACATCCACCGCATTTCTCGCATAATTCAGATAGCGGTCGCGCTCCGCGATAATCTCCTGCTCCCGGTTTTTCAGTGCTGCAAAGCTAAGCTCCTGATAATATTTTTCGGCATATGTGGTTACTCCGTCCACAACGAACTCAAAACTGACATTTAAACTGCAGCGCTGCATATCCTGCCGGATCGCAGCCCCTTTGCTGGAGTAATACTCCTTCTCCCTGTGATCGCTGTTATAGCCGGCGTAATAGGCTTTCATCTCCTCGATGGACGGATCAACGCAGGCTGCAATATAATCGCTGATCAGCTTATCCCTCTGTGCGTTTGTCACTCTGCGAATATCATTCTCCCCATTGTATTTGATCCGATCCGCCTTTGCGTCGCCGAAGTTTTTTAAAACGGGATCTGTGTAAATTCCGCTGTTCGGCGTGGCCAGGGCGGCGAGATTATCAATCTCCTCCTGAACCGCGCTCAGGTCATTCGTGACGCTTGTATACCACATGCTGCCATCATATACACGAATTATTGCGCCGGCTACCGCCGTCTGCCCGTTGCCCTCTACCTCGCCGTTCTTCACAAAATAGTAATTGTTTTCCGTTCTCTCAATCCGAACCTCAGTAAAAAGGTTGTCTGGAAATTTGTACATTTGCTGCCTCCTGTCTTAAAAAACAGAGAAAATCTGAGACTTCCGGCATGATAGTGGGTAATCTGCCATACCTCTGATCTGTATTTGCACTTGAAAAATCATCTGTGTTCCTGTAATGTATTAGCAACCAAACCAATATATTCAGTGAAACCAGAGGTATCCACAGATGGTTTCAGTTAATAATATGAAAAAACATCATGGATGTCAAGACTGCAGTTGTGATCGGACAGGAATTCCACTGCATGAAATTGTGACAAACCGCAAATTTTTCAGTAGATATTTTCTAAGGAAGCGCTGATTAATCATCGCTCCCTCAGAGCCTCCGGCAGATGGATTTTTCTGGACTTTGGGGCAGGCGGTTTCGTATTATCAGTTTGCGGTTGTTAATAATATAGGTTTCTATGACGGGGTAT
>CAZNQZ010000255.1:0-3564 GCA_964575245.1 uncultured Lachnobacterium sp.
GTTGCCACGGTGACCAAAAAAGGAAAAGTTACCGGAAAAAAGGTAGGGAAAGCGACCATATCCGCAAAGATCGGAAAAAAAACCATCAAATGCAGGATTACGGTACAGTCAGGGGAGGCGATCCGCCCTGAGTTTAAGGCGGCAATGGATCGGATCGAAGCGTTTTATGATAAATTTTTGGAGCTTGAAAAGAATCGGGAGAATATGTCTGATTTGGAGGCACTGGCCAGTCTTTTGAATATGGCGGAAAAGGCTATGTCAGTGAAAAAAGAGCTTAGTCAGTGGGAGGCAGCTGAAAAGAATGCCGCGGAGAAGCTGTATTATCAGCAGGTCATTGAACGCATTACTGAGAAAGCTTCTGCGGTCATAGGATTCACGGGCTAACCGGAATACGATTTTTTATTTGACGGAAAGATCAAAAAAACTTGTATGGGAGTGCGAATAATGATACAATATCTCTGTTGAATTGATGTCCAGATTTTAGAGGAGGGGTATAAAAATGAGAAGGATGAAAAAGGTAGTATCGCTTGTACTGGTTCTTATGCTGATTATCACGCTGATGCCGGTGAACGCGAATGCCGCGGTCAAACTGAATGTGACAGAGAAAACGATTGCGGTCGGGGAGTCCGTCACGTTGAAAGTGACGGGGACGACCCAAAAGGTCACCTGGAAGAGCAGCAACAAAAAGGTTGCCACAGTAACCAAAAAGGGAAAGGTTACCGGAAAAAAGGAAGGAAAGGCAACGATTTCTGCAAAGGTCGGAAAGAAGACTCTCAAATGCAAGATTACAGTGCAGGGAAAAGAGGGGATGCGACCTGAATTTAAGGAAGCAATGGATGGCTATGAGACGTTTTTTAATGAGGTTTACGATCTCATGAATGCGTTGATGGAAAATCCGTCCGATCTGTCGCTGCTGGTCAGCCTCCAGGAAAAGGCGCTCATGATACCTGAAATGACAGAAGAGTTTCAGGCGTGGAGCGAGAGTGAAATGAGCCTTGAGGAGGCGGTATACTATATGGAGGTCGCGACCCGCATCAGCAAGAAGCTTCTTGAGATACAACAAAAGCTGGAATCAATGACCTGACAGTGGAAAGCCCGCAGTTACTTTGAACGGCTCTGAGCCGTGAATGCTAACTGTGGGCTTTTCGTTATGCACAGGGACATGTAAGGAACTTAATAGCTTCGCTGGCGGCTTTAATTCTTTAGGAACGTCGGCTATTGTTATCCTTCACCATATAATGAACGTCTGAGAGCATTACGATAAACATTACCCTCCGGTAAATTCAGTGAGGAAAATGCTTCCTGAACCTTATAAACCGTTGTGCAGTGTTCTTCCATAATATCCAGCGACCGAATCTGCCCGTCAGTCTGTGGAGCATTGTTCACATAGTCGTAAGACACAAAATGAATAGAGGCTGGCTGCGTGGGAAAATGTGGCAGTTTTTCCCGGCCGCCCAGCCGGTTCAATACTCGTTCAAATACTGGCTGTGGACATACGAAGTAAAGACCTGTTCGGCATAAGTCTTCTCGCTGCAAAACCTGACCTTTGTAAATCAACTGGGGAATAATTCGTTTTGAGACGTTTTCCCAATTTAACCCAACGGTGCATGGGATGATTTCTCTGTTTTCCTCAAGGGCTTGACGGGCATCACGGTAGTTTCCGGTTGTATCTATGGTTTGCACTTCAATTGCCGTAAACTCAGCCAAGTCACCGGCAGCATCGAGACGGGCAAGTACCCAGTCAACAAAATAGGAGCCTGTTCCTTCGCGTTGCGGAAGGCGCAGCTCCCCGCCCCACCCATGTCCAAAGACAGCTATGGCTCCACCTTCACTTCGAGCTTTGTCAACGGCAACACGGCCAGCATACAAATTCAAATTCATGCCAAAAGCATTGTTGGAAACCGTGCGGAGCATTTTATAATCTTCGGCGTAAATGCGTATGGGACAACATATTACATTTGGCGACCCATCCATCTTTTGCCGGATAGCACACACCCCTGAAACAATGCGGTCACGAGAAAGTATCTTTGTACACTGAGTGCCAAGGAATGGACAACGTTTCCGGGCCGCGGCTGTGCGAGCTTCGTTTGAGGTGTCCTCAGCCCGATAGCCAAAAAATTCTGCAATATATCCGGCCATATGTCACTGATCCTCCATCAATATAGATTTGAGCGTCAGGCCAACTGCCTCGGCAAGAAGCGGCGGCACAGCGTTTCCGACTTGAGCAAACTGTTCTGCAATCGTTCCTGTGAAGATATAGTGGTCGGGGAAAGATTGAATTCTGGCAGCCTCCCTTACAGTAAATGAGCGTTCCTGTTCATAATGGAAATATGCGCCCCAATGCGGATCACATTTGGTAAGGATTGTTGATGCCAGCCCATCAGCAGTCACTCTCCCGTATCGTTTGGTGTGGTCACCTCTGTTGGCCTGTTTCATGCCTTTCGGCAACAAATCATCTGGAATATCCGTCCAGTTTCCCCCTGGAGGAATGTGTTTCAATCGTTCCAGATTTATCTTGGACAGCCGGGGGGCCTCATGGTTATATACGCCTGGATTGCCGACTCTTAACCGGCGCTGGTAATCACAAAACGGGTCAGAAATATATTCTTTCACCTCTTCGCCGCGTTCTCCACACATAAGAGGCGGCAGATCGCCAATAGCCTCTTTCACAGTGGTAAACGTGGCTGGGATTTCCGGTGCAGGAAGTTTAACAAGCATCTGTCCGTCAAATGTGGTTGCGAAATTTGGTCTGATTGGCGCATGGTAAATTGGCTCAGGAAATGCGGCAGTTGGGAGAACCTTTCCCCTCAACCCAAGGATAATTGTACGCCACCGCATTTGAGGAACACCGTAGTAGGCCGCTCCCAAAATTCTGACATCAGCACCATATCCCAGTTGAGCAAGAGCGTCCAAAATTGCGTGTAGGGTGGCGCCATGCTCAAAAGACACCATTCCCGGGACATTCTCAATCAATACTGCTTTTGGGGCAAATGCATCAACAAAGCGAAGATATTCCTTAAACAAATGATTTCGTTGATCCAGTATGCTGCGGACGGGAGCGTTGATAGAAAATCCCTGACAAGGAGGACCACCGGCTAAGAGATCCAGTTGTCCGCGTTCTAAACCCAAATCAGATAAAACTTCGCTGGCGTCAAGCGAACGAATATCCGCAGTTAAAACTTTTGCTCCAGGATGGTTTAGCTTATATGTATTTGCATAGACAGGTACGATTTCAGATGCAAAGAGGCTGTGAAAACCAGCTTCGGATAATCCTTCAGAGAGTCCACCTGCGCCAGCAAATAAGTCCAGCATTGTAAGCGTATTGTTCACCATGTTGACACCTCTTTGCCATTTCACTTTCTTTAATTGACATATTATCATAAGACAGCCCATTATGCAACGGGGCATATCATACAACAGCACAAACAAAAAGTTTCAAAAAGGACTTGACAGATACGTTATGCGTATGTATAATAAATTACACAAGCGCATAATATATACCATACGATCGTTGGAAAGAGCACAAGGGAGGTGTTGCACATGAACCATATGTCCAAAAAACTG
>CAZNQZ010000256.1:0-3561 GCA_964575245.1 uncultured Lachnobacterium sp.
AGCTTACATTGATCGCGCGCCCCGCGTCCGAATCGTTTCTGAAATTCAGCGTGAGCTCCCCGTCCGTCACGTTCACAGCTGCCCTGAGCGGAGAATTCGCAACCGAAAAGCCCTCCGCCAGCGTCTGACGGTCTGTCTTGTCATAGTTCGCGTAAACCCTTGGCCCGTTGGAGCAGCCCCACGGGTCCGCGAAGCCGATCTCCACCTGATAGCTGCCGTTCGGCAGTTCAAAGGCATAGTCCAGACGGCGGTCCGCGATGCCGTTTTCATACTGGTTCTTCGTGTAGCGGTTGGTCGCCTCCTTCGGCTGGTCATCCCTGGTGTTGGATTCATAGGCCCAGGTGTTGGCGGTGTAAATCGCATTGCTGATGGAAGATCCGTTATACCGATCCTCGGGATCGTCGATGAGCCCCCATTTCCTGCCCGTGACACGGTCGTAGCCGTAGAGCTGTTCCGTGACACTGTTGTAGACTCCGAACCTGTCATTGCCTGTCACTGTCGTCACATCGTGGTCGCCGCAGTTGACGAAGTAGGCCGTACCCTCATCCGTCGGATAGAGGAGCTTTACCGACTTCGTGTAAATGAAGTCGCAGACCCTTGCGGACTCTGCGCCATCCACACCGGAAAAGGTCACCGGAACCGTCCGATACGTCTCCCCGTCCACACTCACCGTCTCCGCCGCCCGCAAAAGCTCCTGCGGAATCTGAGCCCGCAGCTCGTAGACATCCTCCGTGCCGTGATAGTCCAGAACCGCCTGCAAAAGAACCCTCTGCCCGCTCCTGACCAGAATGGATTTCCCGTTGTCCTCCGCCCGGAAATACAGAACCAGATAGGTCACATCCTCCGGGTTCACCGCCATCTGATAGGTGAAGGAGCCGCCCGCCTTCGCGTAGCGGTAGGTGCTGTCGTCGGTCACGCTGACGGTATCGCTCTCGCTCATCCGGTGCAGATCGTCGTTTTCATACTGCCCGTAGCCCGGCTGAACCGTGTCGGCAACCGTCTCCTCCGTGCGGATATCTCCGGCGTCCTTCGCCGCCTTCTCCTCCGGCGTCAGAAGATACCAGTAAATCCCGTAGCGCTCCTGATATTTCAGATAATGGGGCCCAAAGGTGTAGTCACAGCCGGTCAGGGTAAAGGCCAGCTCCTCCCCGTCCCGCTTCATGTAATCGTTGATATTGGCAAGGAAGGCTTCTCTGGAAACGCCCTCCGGAAGAACGATGACCTCGTCCCCGACAATCTTATTCTTCGGGATCGTGACGAACATACCCGTGGAGGAGAGCTGTTTGTCCTTCGTCCCCAGATCCGCGCTCAGCACGATGGGGCCATACTTGAAGCCGACCGCCGTCTCATTGTCCGCGAGGGCATATGCCCGGACATCCATGGGGATCGTGAGCTCAATCCGGTCGCCGTCCGCAAATGCTCCCGCCACGCAGGCATAACCGTCCAGCAGCTGTGCCTCATAAGCCTCCCCGTTCAGCCGGACAGTCACATCCCCTGCAGCCCAGTCCGGAACACGGAAACGCAGGTTGACGTCCGCCTGCCCGCCGTCGATGGCATTCACGGTAAAGACTGTCTCATCCTTCTCCGGGATTGCTGACTCCTGCGTGAGTGTGACGTTCTGCTCCTCCCAGGTCAGCTTCGAGTCAAAGTAGAGATTGACCGCGATGGTATTGCCGCTGTAAAAATAGATACTGTCGTTGAGCTTTGTAAAGTTTTCCATGCCGGAGCCGGTGCAGCACCAGAACTTGTTATACGGCTCACCGTACACCTTGAAGTAGCCTGTCGCCATGGGCTGGAAATACATCGTCATGCCGGTCTTCGGATTCTGCGACGAGAGAATGGCATTGTAGAACGCATTTTCGTAGTAATCCGCGTATTTGCGCTCCCCGGTGATCTCGTACAGCATCCGGGAGAGCTTGAGCATATTGTAGACATTGCAGGTCTCGTTGTTGCAGTTGGTGCGCTCCGCGTCCAGCACATTGTCCAGCCCGAAATGCTCCCACTCGCTGTTGCCTCCGGTGATGTAGGTATGCTTTTCCACAACCATGTCCCAGAAAATTTCGGCGTACTCCAGATAGGCCGAGGCGTCCACCGTCTTCCCCTCGATCTCCTTGCCGTCTAATACCACATAGCGGTTTAACGCGCCCAAAAATTTCGGGATCGTGGTGTTGGCATGGAGGTTGTTTAAGACGTCCGGCTTTCCTGCCTTGATACGGGAAAACAGATCAATCTGGTCAAACCGGTGCGCCGCGACGGCGTGCTTTTCGTCGCCGGTAATGGTGTAAAGCTCGTACAGGCAGTCGTTCATGCCGCCGTATTCGATGGACAGCACCCGTTTCCATGTATCGGTGCTCCACTTGCCGCTGCGCGCGTAGGCCCAGTCGCCCAGACCGCCCGCGAACACACGCGCATTCTCATACCCGGTCAGCTTATAGACGTCCACCGCTCCGGCGATGATCTTGTGCATGGTGTACCAGGGCACCCACGCCTCGGTTATAATATTGGCCAGCCCCTTCTCCACGTTGTCAAATTGGAGCTCCACGTTGTTTTTGTCCAGTATCGTCGAGCCGAACACAAAACCCGGCTGTCCCTTGGAATTCTGCTGGCACTCCAAAAGCCCGTCGATCAATGCGGTCATGATCTCATAGAGCCGGTCCTTATCCTCCTTTGAGACACCCGCATTGGCATAGGCCTGCGCGCAGGCGCTCAGATAATGGCCCAGCGTATGCCCGCCGATCAATGTATTCTCCCAGCCGTCGTAACGCTTCTTTCCCTTCATATCCAGCCCCGCCGTCTCGCGAAACCCGGCCAGCATCCGGTCCACATCAAAAGAGAGCAGATAATCTACCTCCAATTGAAGCGCATTGGCGCAGTATTCGTCACACTGCTCCACCTGTCCTAAGTTAAAATGTTTGAGATTTGTCAATTTCTCCTGCTCCTCCTTTCTGTGCAATCCGGCTGACGTGTCATTGCCTGACGTTTCTTCGCCTTTGGCGCAGCCCGCCAACACCGGAACAGCCAGCAATGCTACCGCCAGAAGCGCCGCCGCGCGCCTGAAACCTTTTCTGTACACCGCTCCACCCCCCGCTTTTAACTCCCCAAAATAATACTTTTCGGATTCAGCGTAAGCATAACATAAACCGGACGCAATGTATAGAGCAGGGCCATATTTTTCTCGCGCACTTCCTCTCTACTGATATGATACAAGGATCAAAAACAAAATACAGGGACGAGGTCTGCTACGAGCCGGAGGATCAGTATTTCTTCGGGGAGGACATCCTCTTTGCACTGATCACCGGTCAGAACGTGAACACCGGAAAGATTTGCGACGGCAAAGTTTGGCTAGAATACGAGGTGTCTCTGGAGAAGTTCATCGCCTTTGTAAAGGAGGGCTGTGAGGATGCGGAGGCGTTCTTCTCTAATTTCCTGACCCAGGCTGCACATAGCTGATCTTTGGCACATACAAATCCTTTACATCAGACACATCTGGCAGTTCCAAATTCCAGCCACTCTCACCAGCGATTACTAATGTGCCGTCTGACTTTAATCCCACATGAAAAT
>CAZNQZ010000257.1:0-3559 GCA_964575245.1 uncultured Lachnobacterium sp.
AAGATGCAATCTCCCTGGGAGTGGGGGAGCCGGATTTTGATACACCGTGGCATATCAGGGATGAGGGGATATACTCTCTGGAGAAGGGAAGAACCTTTTACACCTCAAATGCGGGTTTAAAGGAGCTGAAAATCGAGATCGCCGGTTTTTTGGACCGCAGATATGGCCTGCACTATGACTATAACAAGGAAATTATCGTCACGGTGGGGGGCAGCGAGGCCATCGACATCGCCATGCGCACGATGCTGGACCCAGGCGATGAGGTGCTGATCCCGCAGCCGAGCTATGTGTCCTATGTGCCGTGCTGTGTACTGGCGAACGGAGTGCCGGTTGTGATCGAGCTGAGGGCGGAAAACGATTTCCGTCTGACTGCGGAGGAGCTGGAGGCGGCGATCACGCCAAAGACAAAGCTTCTGGTGCTGCCGTATCCGAACAATCCCACAGGAGCCGTGATGGAGAAGAAGGATCTGGAGAAAATCGCGGAGCTGGTGGAGAAATACGACCTGTTCGTGCTGAGCGACGAAATTTACTCGGAGCTCACCTATCTGGAAAATCATGTGTCCATTGCCTCCCTTCCGGGGATGCGCGAGCGCACCATTGTGATCAACGGCTTTTCCAAATCCCACGCGATGACCGGCTGGCGGCTGGGCTATGCGTGCGGGCCGGAGAACATTATCGGGCAGATGTTGAAAATCCACCAGTTTGCCATTATGTGCGCCCCGACCACCAGCCAGTATGCTGCAGTGGCCGCGATGAAGAACGGCGACCCGGACGTTGCTATGATGCGCGGGGAGTACGACGGCAGACGCCGCTATGTGCTCAAACGCTTCCGGGAGATGGGGCTGGAATGCTTTGAGCCCTTTGGCGCGTTTTACGCGTTTCCCTGTATCAGGGAGTTCGGGATGACCTCTGACGCATTTGCCACGGAGCTTTTGAAGGAGGAGAAAGTGGCGGTGGTGCCGGGCACGGCCTTTGGGGCGTGCGGGGAAGGCTTTATCCGTATATCTTATGCCTATTCGCTGGACGATCTGAAGGAGGCGCTCGGGCGCGTGGAGCGCTTTATCTGCAGACTGCGGGAACGGGGATGAATATTGTATTGTACGAGCCGGAGATTCCGTCGAACACCGGCAATATCGGAAGAACCTGTGTGGCAACCGGCACCGCGCTTCACCTGATTGAGCCGCTCGGGTTTTCATTGGCTGAAAAGCAGCTAAAGCGTGCTGGTATGGACTACTGGAAGGAGCTTGATGTCACCACCTATGTGGACTGGCACGATTTTTTGGCGCGAAATCCCGGTGCAAAGCTTTACTACGCCACTACAAAGGGCAGACATGTGTATACAGAGGCCGCCTATGAGCCGGATTGTTATCTGGTGTTTGGCAGGGAGAGCGCGGGAATTCCGGAGGAGATTTTGAAGGAAAATCCGGATGCCTGTGTGAGAATTCCGATGATCGGAACGACCCGGTCTTTAAATCTGGCGAATTCCGTGGCCATCGTGCTCTACGAGGCGCTCAGGCAGAATCAGTTTGCTCACATGAAGCTGGAAGGCAATTTGCACCGATTACATTGGGACGAATGAGATGGGAATAATCAGATCAAAACAATTAGTCCATGAATTCATCCGCAGGGATGAGGAGGGCAATGTGGAATCCATCACGGCGGCGCTGGATCACGTCGATCTGGACGTGCAGGAGGGACAGTTCATTGCGATCCTTGGACACAACGGCTCCGGCAAATCCACGCTGGCAAAGCACATCAACGCGCTGCTGGCTCCCACGGAGGGCAGTCTCTGGGTGGACGGCATGGACGTGAATAACGAAGAAAATACCCTGAGGGTCAGAAGGACGGCCGGAATGGTGTTTCAGAATCCGGACAACCAGATTATCGCGAGTGTGGTGGAGGAGGACGTGGGCTTTGGCCCGGAGAACATTGGCGTTCCCACGGACGAAATCTGGGAGCGTGTCGATAAGAGCCTTGCGGCGCTTGGGATGACAAAATACCGCAAGCATTCGCCGAACAAACTCTCGGGCGGGCAGAAACAGAGGGTGGCGATTGCGGGCGTCATGGCGATGGAGCCCAAGTGTATTGTTTTTGACGAGCCTACCGCGATGCTGGACCCCAACGGGCGCAGGGAGGTGATCCGTGCCGCGCGCGAGCTCAACCGGAAAAAGGGTGTCACAGTCCTTCTGATCACGCATTATATGGAAGAGGTGGTGGACGCGGATTACGTCTATGTCATGGAAAAGGGACAGATTGTCATGGACGGCACGCCGAGAGAAATCTTTTCCCGCGTGGACGAGCTGAAGGCGCGCCGGCTGGATGTGCCGCAGATGACGCTGGTCGCGGACAGTCTGCGCAGGGCAGGGCTGGATATTCCGGCGGGAATCCTGACCAGAGAGGAGCTGGTGCAGGCAGTCTGCCGCCTGTGGAAGAAGTGATGAGGAATAGCTATGTCGATTATTCTGGATAAAATCAATTACTGCTACAGCGAGGGGATGGCCTATCAGATTCAGGCGCTAAAGGACATCAACCTTGAGATTAAGGACGGACAGTTTGTCGGAATTATCGGGCACACGGGTTCCGGCAAATCCACGCTGGTGCAGCTGATGAACGGTCTGTTAAAGGCAACCTCCGGAACCATCTATGTGGACGGGCGCGACATCTACGAGGAGGACTATGACATGCGCGCACTGCGAAGCAAGGTGGGGCTGGTATTCCAGTATCCGGATCATCAGCTCTTTGAGACGACGAACTTCGAGGATGTGTGTTTCGGACCAAAAAATCAGGGGCTGGAGCGAAAAGAGGTTGAACTGCGGGCCTACGAGGCGCTGCAGAGTGTAGGCTTTCCGGAGGAGCTGTATTACCAGCCTCCGTTTGATCTCTCCGGCGGGCAGAAGCGCCGCGTGGCAATCGCGGGCGTGCTGGCGATGAAGCCGGATGTGCTCATTCTGGACGAGCCCACGGCGGGGCTGGACCCGGCGGGGCGGGACGAAATTCTTGGGCTTGTGGCAAAGATGCACAGTGAGCTCGGCATTACCATCCTGCTCGTGTCACACAGTATGGAGGACGTAGCAAGGTATGTGGACCGGCTGATCGTTATGAATCAGGGATCGGTTCTGTTTGACGGGACACCGAAGGAGGTGTTCCCTCATTACAGGGAGCTGGAGGCGGTCGGCCTCGCTGCCCCGCAGGTGACCTATCTCATGTATGAGCTCAGGGAAAAGGGACTGCCTGTAAATGTGGATGCGACTACCGTGGAGGAGGCCGCAACAGAGATAAGGAAACTATTATGCTGAGAGACATTACTATAGGCCAGTATTATCCGGCGGAATCCGTCATACATAAACTGGACCCGAGAGTCAAGCTTTTTTCAACATTAATCTATATGATTGCGCTGTTTACGTTTCGGGGCATCTTGGGATTCGCGATTATAACGGCGGGGCTTACATCAGTGATTCTGTTGTCTAAGGTTCCGTTTCGATTTATGATGAAAGGGTTGAAAGCGATCTTTGTGCTCCTTTTGATTACGGCAGCGTTTAACCTCATGTTTACACCGGGA
>CAZNQZ010000258.1:0-463 GCA_964575245.1 uncultured Lachnobacterium sp.
GCGTGTTGGGAAGATTCAAAAACATGGTTTCCAGATAGCTTCTAATTGTTTCCATTTGCATACTCCTCTCTGATAAAATTCTCCATAACCTCTTTTGTCAGCTGCCATTCCTCGCATTTATCCCGGTAATACTGGAGGCCCAGCGGGGTGATGCGGTAGTAGGTGCGCCGTTTGCCTGCGATATTGTCCTGATCGGAGAAAGACTGGATGTAACCGTTCTTCTCCATCCGGGTGAATGCGGAGTACAGTGTTGTCTCCTTAATCACGTATTTTTCGCGGGACAGCTGTTTGATCTGCTTGGAAATCTCATATCCGTAAGACGGCTTATCCAGCAGAAAGCAGAGGATCATGGTGTCATTGTATCCGCGGATGACATCGCTAGAGATACTGTTCATAATTATCCCCCTTTTTTGTGTTTTGTCAGGCATAGTACGACTGGTAATGATACTACTGTCGATGCTAT
>CAZNQZ010000258.1:473-3559 GCA_964575245.1 uncultured Lachnobacterium sp.
ACAATCGTACTACGTCTGATGGAGTAAATATAACAGAATTGAGTGCGGTTGTCAATAGTATTTTTTAGAGGTATTTTATTTTTTCTGTTGATTTTTGGCGAAGCTTTGTATAAACTGATAAATAGGATTCAAAGCACAGGAGCGGAGAAGGGAGACAGGCTATGAAAAAAATTTTCACAAAACGGCTTTGCGTCTATATGCTGGCAGCACTGATTGTCACAATTACAGCGGTTTTTGTTTTACAGACGGTCATCACCCGGAGGAACAACACGGAGTCCGGCAGGGACAGACTGAGGGATGTGAAGGAAAAGCTGGTCAGCAATGCGGAAAATATTGAGCGGCTGACCAACAACCTGAGTCAGGACAATCTGGCCAAGTCGCGGGCTTTTGCAGACATGCTGGCCATGGACAAAACCCTTGCGGATGATATGGACCGGCTCAATGAAATCAAGGATCGGCTGCAGGTCAACGAGCTGCATATCATCGACGAGGAAGGCATCATCACCAGCAGCACCATTGAAGCCTACATAGGGTTTGACATGAAGAGCGGGGAGCAGTCCAATGCCTTCATGGTGATTGTAGACGACCCCTCCATTGAAATTGCGCAGGAGCCCCAGCAGAATGTGGCGGAGGGCATCGTCATGCAGTATATCGGTGTGGCCCGCAAGGACGAAAAGGGATTTGTGCAGGTCGGTGTGAGGCCGGAGGTGCTGGAGGATATGCTGGCAAGCACCGCTCTGGATGTGGTGCTGCGGGATATCGATTTTGGCGATAACGGCTATGTGTATGCGATTGATGCGGAGAGCGGCGAAATCCTTGCCCATCCGAATGCGGCCCTGATCGGGACTCCCGCCGTGAACGCTGGATTTCCGAAGAAGCTTACGGGAAACGGAAGAGCTAAAATTGATGGCAAGAGAGGCTACTATGTGGCGGAGGAGTATGAGGGCAAGGTGATCGGAACCTTTATGTCCTCCGGGGAGTATTATGCGCAGCGGACCAGCCAGACACTGGTGGTGTCCCTGAGTGTCCTGCTGATCTTCGGGGTATTGCTGGTGCTGATTAACCAGATGGTGGACAGCAAGATCGTTCAGGGCGTCAACCGGATCACAAGCGCCATGAAGGAAATTGCGGAAGGAAATTTCTCCCTGACGGTCCACGAGGGAGGGAATCCCGAGTTTATCATGCTCTCCGACGGCATCAACAAGATGGTCGGAAACATCAGCCAGAATATGGAGGAAAATGAAAAGCTCTTAGAGCGGCAGAAGAGCGATATGCAAAACACCCAGATGCTCATCAGCAATGTCAAGAACGCCTGTACGGAGCTGAATTCCGTGACCGGGGAAAATCTGGAGAATGCGGAGCACATCTCTCAGGGAACCGGAGAGCAGGAACGGGCTGTTGAGGATCTGAGGGAGACGATGGAGCGGCTGACCAGAGAGCTGAACAGCAGTGTGGATGCCGCCATGGATATTGCGGCGGAGACCGGGCATACCTCGGAGAGGATTCTGCAGACGCAGGAGCAGATGCAGCTGCTCACCGAGTCCATGCAGAGAATCAGCGAGATGTCTGTCGCCATCGAGAAGATCATCGGCGAGATCAATTCCATCGCCCAGCAGACCAATATGCTCTCCCTGAATGCGTCCATTGAGGCGGCCAGAGCCGGAGAGATGGGCAAGGGCTTTGCCGTGGTGGCAATTCAGGTTGGTGAATTGGCAACGAGAAGTACAATGGCTGCCAAGGAGACCAATGAGCTGATTACCAATTCCATTCATGCCGTGGACAGCGGAATGCAGATTACCGAGCAGACGGTAAAGGCCTTCGGCGAGGTGGCGGAGGATGTGGAGAAGTCCAATCGTGATATTCTGGCAATCACGGAGATGGTGAGACAAAATGTGGAGATTGTGACGGGCGCAGTCGGTCAGATCGGGCGGATTACCAACGTGGTGGAGGAGAACGTGCAGATTTCGCGGGACACGAAGCAGGCGTCCTCCAATATGGCGGATATTACGGGAAAGCTGCTGGAGCTGGTAGAGCAGTAGCAAAAGCCCATTCATACATAAAAAAGCAGCGGGTTTTACCGCTGCTTTTTTGTCCGGTCCAGTATTTTGTCGTATTGCGCATACATTTTCTGCACCTCGTTTTCCAGCAGATAGTAGTGCATGACATAGGGAACCAGCAGCACGAGAAACAGGAGCGTGAGGACGGCTGCGCCGGGCTCACCGGTCAAAAACACCGCGAAAACTCCGATCAGGGTGAAGATGGCAAAGGCCAGCGTCACCAGCAGATGCACGAGGCGTTCATGCTGGAAAAAACCCACCTGCACCAGATGTTCCTCAAGCACCTCCTGCCAGTCGGTGTCCGTTGTATTTTGCTGCAGCAGGTCATCCATTCGCCTGCGGTAAGTAAGAATTCGTTCTTTCATCGTTAAATCCTCTTTATACAGATGTCATTCAGACAGCACATGTCACAGTGCGGGGAGGTGCGCGCCGTGCAGACGGCCCTTCCGTGATCGACAAAGCGGTGGCATAAGGCGTTGCCCTCCTCCTGGGGGACGATCTTCCACAGTGCAAGCTCCACCTTTTTCGGCTCCCTGAGCCTGTCCACCAGCCCGATGCGGTTGCACAGGCGGATGCAGTGGGTATCGGTGACGATGGCGGGCTTTCCGAATACATCTCCCATGATGAGATTGGCGCTCTTGCGCCCGACGCCGGGCAGGGTGAGGAGTGTATCAAAGTCATCCGGCACATTCCCGCCGTATTTGTCCCGAAGCTCCTTCATGCAGGCGTTTATGTCCCTGGCCTTGCTTCTTCCGAGGCCGCAGGGGTGCACGATCGCCTCTATTTCCTCCACCGGCGCGTCCGCAAGTGAATTCACATCCGGAAACCGCTCATAGAGCAGGGGCACGATGCGGTTGACCCGTTCGTCGGTGCACTGCGCCGCAAGCCGGACACTGATCAGAAGCTTCCATGCGTCCGTATATTCCAGACTGCAGCCGGAATTTGGGTATTCCTCCTTCAAACGCCGGATCACCTCCAGCGCCAGATCTTTCTTTTTCATTGGTAAGCTCTCCTGATGTATATTTCTTG
>CAZNQZ010000259.1:0-1866 GCA_964575245.1 uncultured Lachnobacterium sp.
GGATTTGCCGGACTTTTGTATCTGAGCGTGGAGGACATTAGAAGGAAGGAGCTTGCCACCCTGCAGATTTTGCTTGTGGGGGCGCCCGGACTCCTGTTGGGCTTCTGCTGCGGTGACTGGAAGGGGCCGACGGCGGTGCTGTCATTTTTGCCGGGGCTTGTTTTTCTTTTGATCGCGCATGTCGGAAGAGAGTGTATTGGCTATGGAGACGGTCTTGTAGTCCTGTGCCTGGGGGCTTATCTTACGCTTGGCCAGCTTTTGGGGCTTTGCATGGCGGCGCTCACTCTGGCGGGAATTGCCGCGATTGTTCTGATGTTTGCCTTGCACAGGGGGCGTCATGCCGTTATGCCGTTCGTGCCCTTTTTGCTGGCGGGCTATGTGTTCCTCATGGTGTGCGACAGATATTGTGGGGGGTAAAGGTAAATGATCGATAAATTGGAAACAGGCCTTCTGCGGCGCTGGAGGGCCGTTTACACGGTGGAGGCTTCCATTGTCGTGCCGCTCCTGATTTTTGCCATGGCGCTCGCTATGAAGCTTGGAGTATGCATGTATCAGGAAATTGCAGCCCAGACAGAGCAGGAGAGCGCTGCGGAGATATGGGGAGTGGACAGTTTTTACACATATCAGGCTTTAAGAGAGGTGTTTGATGATTAATCGTGAAGTGATCTATGAGAGAAATATGACGGGCAGCTATATGAAGATACCCGAGGGCGTAAATGCGGGGCTGGATGAGCGGCTGATGCTCAAAGGAAAGCTCAAAGGCACGCTGCCGGTGGAGAAGGCGTACATTGACGGGGGAGGCCAGTACTGGTACAACATATCGGGAAGGCAGTCCCTCGACACATACTGCCGCATGAAGCAGATCGGAATTGAATTTGTGGAGCGGCTGATTGTCAGCATCTGCAGTGAATTGGAAATTCTGGAATGGAATCTGATCCAGACGAACTGTCTGATGCTGGACCCGGAGCTCGTGTTTATCACGAACAGTAACCGTGAGTTTATTTTTACACTCTATCCGGGCAGCAATGCGCAGATTGAGGAGGAATTTCAGCAGCTCATGGAGTATCTGCTGACGAAAATTGACCACAGGGATCAGGCCGCCGTGCGCGCAGTCTATGGAATTTACGAGAAAACCATGGAGGAGGGGTATTCCCTGGTGGATATCCGCAATCTCATCACAGAGTCGAGGAGCAGGGAGAGCGGCAGGCCGGAGGAGCAGAGGCAGCAGTCGGGGGCCCGCCCTCAGCCGGGGCCAAAGAAGCCGGAGGCTTGCTCACAGCCGGGGCCGCCGGAGGTTCGTTCGCAGCCGGGGTCGCTGACTTCCGGCCGCGAAGGAGGCCTGGGAAATATCCGGCAGCCGCAGCAGGGCAGGAACTGTCAGAAACAGAGGGAGAGCGGAAAGGGACAGGCGGATGGCGGGCACGGACAGCGGGAGATGGCCGTGTGGCAGGAAAAAATACAGTTATTGATAGAAAACGTTCGCGGGCGGATCGGCGAAATCTGCGCAAAGGTGCAAAGGAGAGAACGAGCGAAGGAGCATGAGTCACCTGTGGTATACCCTGAGGAGGAGGTGCCCGCACCGCAGCCAGAGGTTTTTCCCACGGTGTGCCTGAACGGCTTTCGGGGGGTGCCGAGGGGGATTCTCCTCTATCAGGGGGCGGAGCAGCTTGAGGACATCCGGCTGGAGTCGAAGGTGGTGTGGATCGGCCATGGGCCGGAGGCGGACGCGCGGATCGTGCGTGACACCATCAGCCAGATTCACGCGCGGATCGATCATGACGGAGATCACTATTATATAGAAGATTTGAATTCCACCAACGGCACCTGCGTCAACGACGAAGCGCTGGTGTACAAGGAACGCCGGCT
>CAZNQZ010000259.1:1876-3533 GCA_964575245.1 uncultured Lachnobacterium sp.
AAATCAATGATAGTGTGCAATTTGCTGATATTTGCTACCGTTTTTGCTGAAAATGTGCTGCTAAAATCAGTTTTTCCGAAATAATGGGGCTGGAACTTGACAATATTCCAACAATTGGGTATAATCCATTGCTATGGTACACAAAATGTATTTATGTAAGAAGGAGGAAAATCATGAAAAGATTAGTAGCAATGTTACTTTGTGGCGTTTTGACATTCTCTTTGGCAGGATGCGGCAATCAGGGTAATAAGGATAGCCAGACAGAGTCTCAGCCGGGAAGTCAAAATTCTGAGTCGGAGTCCCAGCCGGGAAGTCAAAATTCTGAGTCGGAGTCCCAGCCGGGAAGCCAAAATCCCGGATCGGAGTCCCAGTCCAACGGCACGGAGAATAATACTCAGCCGGGCGGGGATGGTGTGCAGACTGGAAACGATGCGTTGTCCCTGTTGAACTCTATTTGGAGCAATTTCCCGGAGGATAACAAATTTCCCTGCTTTGGCGGCAATCAGACGGAGGATCCGATTCAGGATGCAGCGGGCAAGTTCGATGTCACTAACACCGACGGGCTGACTTATACGCTTTTGATTCCTACAGATGTGCAGGCAAATGTGGACGATGCGGCTTCTCTGATCCATATGATGAATGCCAACACCTTCACGGGAGCAGTGGTGCATGTGACCAATGGCGATGCGGCGGGAGCGGCGGAAAAAATTAAGGAGACCGTCAGCACGAATCAGTTTGTATGTGGATTCCCGCAAAAGCTGGCAGTCCTTACAGCCGGAGACTATGTACTGTACGCTTTTGGTGCCGAGGAGTTGATCGACAGCTTTGCCAAATTAGCGAAAGAGCAGGTTGACGGGGCAACAGAAGTCTACAATGGAAGTTTAGAGTAAGGACTATGTTATTTTCAAGCATTGTATTTTTGTATTATTTTCTTCCGGTGGTGCTGCTGTTATATCTGGCGGCACCCCGGAAGTTTAAAAACCCTGTGCTGCTTGTGTGCAGTCTGGTTTTCTATGCGTGGGGCGAGCCGAAGTATGTTCTTCTGATGACGGTCAGTATCCTGATCGGATATGTGTGCGGAATACGGATCGAAAAGCACCGTGGCAGTATGGCGGGCCGGGACTGGATGGCTTTATCCGTGGTTTTCAGTCTGGGATTTCTCTTCTATTTCAAATATATAGACTTTTTTCTTGACAGCTTTTCCGCCGCAACCGGAATCTCCATCCGGCTGTTGGGAATTGCACTTCCGATCGGAATCAGCTTCTACACTTTTCAGATGCTCAGCTATACCATTGATGTGTATCGCGGACAGGTCAGGGCACAGCGGAATCTGCTCAATCTTGCTACTTATATTGCGATGTTTCCGCAGCTGATCGCGGGTCCGATCGTGCGCTATTCGGATATCGAGGAGAGTCTCACGAAGAGGACGCACACAGTGGAGCGCACGGCGCTTGGCATACGCCGTTTTGCGCTGGGGCTTGGCAAGAAGGTCATCCTCGCGAACTCGCTCGCGGAGCTGTGCAACGTGCTGGTTGAACCCCAGGCGGTGTCGGTATTGTCCTATTGGGCATACGCTTTGGCGGCGGCACTGTTTATCTACTTTGACTTTTCCGGTTACAGTGATATGGCGATCGGTTTAGGGCGCATTTTCGGCTTC
>CAZNQZ010000260.1:0-3523 GCA_964575245.1 uncultured Lachnobacterium sp.
ATCCGTTTGAGAATAAAGAATATTTTGAGGGAAAAATGGGGTGCTCAATTTATGATGTACTGCCGGATATTGGAAAAACGACCCTGTTATGTCCGCCGCCATGGAGGCCAGGGCAAGACAAGCAGGTAGGCCGACAGGCAACGAAAGGCTTCAAAAAAAATGAATGTATTGGAATCAGTGACAGGCAATTTTGTAAGGGGGAGCAGAGAAATTTTGACTGAAAATCTGGTTGGCGTGTACCTTCATGGATCTGCCGTTATGGGCTGTTTCAACGAGAACAAAAGCGATATTGACCTGCTGGTTGTGGTAAAGGAGGAGATCCCCGATGAGGTAAAAAAGCGGTATATGGATATGGTAGTAAGGTTAAATGAGGCCGCTCCCCAAAAGGGAATTGAGATGAGCATTGTCAGAAAAAATGCGTGTAAGCCCTTCGTTTACCCCACTCCCTTTGAATTGCATTTTTCTATCACACATTTAGAATGGTACAGGACGGCTCCGTCCGATTACATTGACAGGATGAAGGGTGTGGATAAGGATCTGGCGGCACACGTTACGATTCTTTGCCACAGGGGTAAGTGTCTTTTCGGAGAAAAAATTTCGGATATTTTTGAAGATGTGAAAGCGGAATATTATCTTGACAGTATCTGGAATGATGTGGCGGACGCAGAGGAAGCTATAAGGACGAATCCAACCTACATTATTCTGAATCTTTGCAGAGTGGCGGCCTATGTGGAGGAAGGATTGATTTTGTCAAAGCAGGAGGGCGGCAGCTGGGGAACTGGCCGCCTTCCCGGACAATATAGCAGTCTGATCCGGGCCGCATTGGAGGATTATAGGTCAGGTGAGCCCTTCGAGCTGGATGGAGACTGTGCCTGTGAGTTTGCCGCATATATGACAGAGCGGATCAGAAAAGAAACTGGCAGGGCATTTGTTTGGGCCTTAGCGCAAATTTTTGTTTTCCGGCAGATGCAGCTGGATGGCTTGACAAGAGGCGTTTTAGCTGTTACAATATCAATGAACAAAAATTCATTCATAAGAGGTGGATTAAAATGCCGAAGTCTCCAGAACGTTGTCAGGAAATCCGGGAAGAAGCCCGCTCTAAAATATTGCATGACTCCATGCTTTATTTTGCCCGGAATGGCTTTGCCGGCACAAAGATAAGCGACTTGGCAAAGCATATCGGGATAGGACAGGGAACTTTGTATTTGTATTTCAAGTCAAAAGAGGAATTATTCAACGAAATATATGCTTTGACGAATTATAGCGAGGATATTAAGGAGCTGAAGCTTCTTGTACATTTGCCCGTATCAGCCCGGAAGAAGATACGCAAGCTCTCAAAAAGCATAATGTCTAATCTCATGCAGGATGAAATCTATGCAGCCAAGGTTGCATTGAATACGCAGATGACGTTTGAAAAAAAGGATTTTGTCTCTGAGGAAACGATCTATCAATCAGAACTGTATCAGATTACTGAAAAAATTATTATGCAGGGGCAAAAGGAAGGGAGCGTGGTGGATGGTATTCCAATGAAATTAGCCGATTATTTCTGGGGTGTTGTTTACCTTTATTCCCTGAAAAAGCTATTTACAACGAAATATGAACTAATTTCTGAGGAAGATTTAGCCCGTGTTTTATTGAAAGATGACGTATAAAGGAGCTTTTATGAAGAAAATAGCTGTGGTAACAGGCGCCTCCGGCGGCATAGGGCAGATATTTGTCCGGGAGCTTGTGAAAGAAACGGTGGATGAAATATGGGTGATTGGCAGGAATCAGGGACGGCTTCTTGGGCTGCGGGAAGAATATGGAGAAAAGATCCTTCCTGTATGCAAAGACCTGACAGAGGAGAACGATTTACTATCTATCTCAGATTTGTTAAAAGAACAGGAAATATCCGTCTTATGGTTAGTGAATAATGCAGGGATTGCAAAAATGGCGCCTTCCGCAGAGTTTTCTGTTTCGGAGATTAATCAGACGATTGACCTGAATTGCAAAGCGCCTGTCAGGCTGATCAATATCTGCCTTCCGTTTATGGAAAAGGGAGCAAGGGTATTGAATATTTCTTCCGCCTCCGCATTTCAACCTGTACCATATCTTAATTTGTATGCTGCGGTCAAAGCTTTTGAGCGTAACTACTCCCGTGCGTTGAACGCAGAGCTGAAGTCTTCCGGAATTACGGTAACGGCTGTTTGCCCGGGCTGGGTGGACACTGCAATGCTGTCAAAAGAGATTGATGGGAAAAAGGTGCGTTTTCCCGGAATTGTCGCTCCTGAAAGAGTGGTTAAAAAGGCATTGAAGGATGCAAAAAAGGGCAGGGATATGTCGGTCTGTTCCCTCTATGTAAACTGCCAGCATTTCTTTGTAAAGCTCATGCCGCAGAAGGTAACCATGAAGTTATGGCTGCGGGGAATCAGAAAGTATATTAGGAAGGTGTAATGGATGGACATTTTAGATTTTGAAAGAAAGCACGTCAGGGAAGCGGCGGAGCTTGCTCTTACAAGCTACTATGAAGAGCAGCAATATGTAAAAGAATTGACGCAGGTGAGTGATATTCCCGACTTATATAGTTTCGCTGAGAACGGATTGGGCGTTGCTGCATTTGAAAATGAAAAGATGATAGGATTCCTGTGCTGTTGTGATCCCTTTGACAATGCGTTTCGCGCTACGGATGTGAGAGGCGTTTTTTCTCCAATGGGCGCCAATGCCGCCGTTTCCGAAAGCCGTTCAAAAATATATGCTGCCATGTATCAGGAGGCAGGGAAAAAGTGGATAAAGACCGGGGCCGTTTCCCATGCAATCTGCTTATATGCCCATGATGAAGAGCTTCAGAGGCAGTTTTTTTATTATGGTTTTGGTTTGCGCTGTTTAGACGCGATTCGACCAATGGAATTGATTGACTGCAAATCGTGCGAGGACTATGATTTTGTTGAGCTGTCAAAAGCCGAATTTCATACCGTTTACCCGCTCCATTTGGCGTTGTACCGCCATTATTGCGAAAGCCCCTTCTTTATGAACCGCAAGCCGGAAACACAGGAGGAGTTTGTGGCTTCCTCCACGCAGGAGGGCGGTCGTTATTTCGTGGCAAGGCTGAACGGGAAATTGTGTGCGTTTCTGAAAATCTCAGTTCCCGGAGAAACATTTATTACAACCGATCAATCCTATCAGCATATCAATGGCGCATACTGCCTGCCGGAGCACAGAGGTAAGGGTGTATATCAAAACCTGCTGAACTTTACCATTGCTGCGCTGAAAAGAGAAGGTTATACCAGACTGGGAGTGGACTTTGAAAGCTTCAATCCGACAGCGCGCGGGTTTTGGCTGAAATATTTTACGGCTTATACTCATGGCGTGGTGCGGAGAATTGATGAGAGGATTATCCAGCTTAATTGAAGATAAAACAGATTGTCAGTATATTTAGTGGGTGTGAGATTTTCTGTTGAAGCAAAAGGCACCGGTGCGGCAGCCATATCAATCCGTTTGAGCTCGTGTATATTTTTATTTCTATAAACCAGATCATCCCTCACAG
>CAZNQZ010000261.1:0-3516 GCA_964575245.1 uncultured Lachnobacterium sp.
AGGATTTCGATTATGAGGTTCTGGCGGGATCTGTGGAGACAGAGGTCACAGCACTGGTGTATGATTCCCGCAGGGCGGAAGCGGGTGCAGTTTTTGTCTGTATTGCCGGTACGGTGAGGGACGCACATGAGTTCATTCCCGAACTGGTGGAAAAGGGTGTGCGGGCATTTATCGTCGAGCGGGAGGTGGAACCCTTCCCCGGAATTACATATCTAAAGACAGGGGACAGCCGCCTTGCGCTCGCCTGCATGTCGGCGGCGTATTTCGGCTACCCGTCCCGGAAACTGAAAACCATAGGCATTACGGGAACCAAGGGAAAGACGACGACCGCCTATATGGTGCGCTCCATTCTGGAAGCCTCGGGGATACGCACGGGGCTGATCGGGACCGTGGAGTCCCTGATAGGGGAGAGGAGCATTCCCTCTGCCAATACGACGCCGGAGTCCTATCGGGTGCAGGAGCTCTTTGCCCAGATGGTTGAGGAAGGGCTGGATGCGGTTGTTATGGAGGTTTCCTCGCAGGCGCTGTTGCTGCATCGGGTTTCCGGCTTTATTTTCGATATCGGGGTGTTCACCAATCTGGAACCGGATCATATCGGGGGGAATGAGCACAGGGATTTCGCGGACTACATGCATTGTAAGAGCCTGCTGTTTCAGCAGTGCAGAAAGGGAATTTTTAACGGCGACAGCGAGCATTTGGAGGGGATTCTTGCGGGGCACACCTGCGAGGTGGAGACCTTCGGACACGGCAGGGAGAATGATTTGGTTGCCGGGGGTGTCGAGTTGAAGAGAGATCACGGAGCGCTGGGTGTGCGCTACCATGTGAGCGGGCTTTTGGATATGGATGTAGAGGTGAATGTGCCGGGAGAGTTCTCTGTGTACAATTCACTGACGGCCATTGCAGTCTGCCTTGAATTTGGCGTTGACCGGGAGCTGATGCGATCCGCGCTGAAATCAGTCAGAGTCAAGGGGCGGATCGAGATCGTCCCGCTGACGGACCGCTATACGCTGATGATTGATTACGCGCACAACGCGATGGCGCTGGAGAGTCTGCTCACAACGCTGAGGGCCTATGAGCCAGGACGTCTGGTTTGTATGTTTGGGTGCGGAGGAAACCGGGCGAAATCGCGCCGCTATGAGATGGGAGAGGTTTCCTCGAGACTTGCGGATCTCACCGTGGTGACTTCCGACAATCCGAGGGATGAGGAGCCGATGGACATTATTGGCGATATTCTGGAGGGGGTCAGGCGCGCGGAGGGTGCGTATGTGACGGTTCCGGATCGAAAGGAGGCCATCCGTTACTGCATGGCTCACGCCATGGACGGAGATATCATTGTGCTGGCCGGGAAGGGCCATGAGGACTATCAGGAGATCCGGGGCGTGAAACACCACATGGACGAGAGGGAGCTGATCGCGGAGATTGTCCGCGAGAACCCGGAGCTTCTCTCACTGCATCAGTAGGTCCATCAGATAGGCATAAACCTCCTCCGTCTGCTTTTTCCAGTTGTCGCAGATCGTTTCGGCCTGCGCCTTGGAGTGAACGGACAGCGTGAGGTCGATAATGGGATAGTGATTTTCGGACAGCATCCGGGCATGGACGGCGTACTCGTGGTTTGTGGTCATGTAATAGTCTGCCAATGCCAGATTTTCCCTGCGCAGCTCAAGCTTTTTGTCAAAGAAATATTTATTTACATCCTCGCGGATTCCGTCGTTGATCTTGTCGCTGAGGGCCTCCAGCGTCTCGCGGCCCTTGGGGGTGATCGAGTAGCGGGTGTCGGTGCGCGTGGACTGTGAGACAATCAGGGCGGCGTCCTCCAGATCCCAGAGCGCTTCCTCCACGCGGAAATAGTAGTAGGTGTACTCGAGCTGCATAAAAAAGTTTACAATTTGAAAATTCGTGAGAGGAAATTCCGCTTTGCTCAATATATATAAAATTGTGAGTTTATAAATGGTAAAAGGTGCTGCCATAATGCGGAATCTCCTACTCTTTATCTATTTAATAATGTTAGATTTAACCGCTGCGCTGACCGCCTCCACGACGCGCGGGTCAAATGCCTCGGGCATAATAAAATCGTCATTTAATTCTTCATCTGAAACAAGATATGCCAATGCATTGGCGGCGGACAACTTCATCTCCTCTGTGATCTGGGAGGCTCGTCCCTCCAGCGCACCCTTGAAGATGCCCGGGAAGGCGATCACGTTGTTGACCTGATTCGGGAAGTCGCTGCGACCGGTTCCGACGATCCGGGCGCCAGCGGCCTTAGCCGCGTCGGGCATGATCTCCGGCACAGGGTTGGCCATCGCGAAAAGGATGGCGTCCCGATTCATGGAGGCGACCATTTCCGGGCTCACGATGCCGGGGGCGGAGACTCCGATGAAAATATCCGCGCCTTTTAGCGCATCGGCGAGGGTGCCCTTCGCGTGCTCCCTGTTGGTGACCTCCGTCATTTTTTTCTGCATCCAGTTGAGGTTCGGGTAGTCAGGCCCGATGATGCCCTCTCTGTCACACATTGTCACATGGATAAACCCGTAGGTGAGGAGAAGCCGGGTGATTGCCACTCCGGCGGAACCGGCACCGTTCACGACAACCCGGCATTCCTCTTTTTTCTTTCCGGTCAGGCGCAGGCCGTTGATGATTCCGGCGAGCACAACGATTGCCGTGCCGTGCTGATCGTCGTGGAAGACGGGGATGTCCAGTATCTCCTTTAAGCGCTCCTCAATTTCAAAGCAGCGGGGGGCGGAGATATCTTCCAGATTGATTCCGCCAAATCCCGGGGCAATATATTTGACCGCCCGGATAATCTCCTCGGTGTCCTGTGTGTCGAGACAGATCGGCACGGCATTCACATTGCCGAATTCCTTAAAGAGCACACATTTCCCCTCCATGACGGGCATTGCGGCATATGGGCCGATGTTGCCGAGACCGAGGACCGCGCTTCCGTCCGATACCACGGCGACGGTGTTGGCTTTCCAGGTGTAGGTGTACGCCGCAGAGACGTCCTCCGCGATGACCCGGCAGGGCTCTGCAACCCCGGGGGTATAAGCGATAGCAAGATCCTCTCTGGAGTGAACTTTTGATTTGGCGACGGTCTCCAGCTTACCGTTCCAATCCCTGTGGCATTGCAGTGCTTTTTGATCCATAATGGTTTTCTCCTTAAAAAAATTTCCGTTATTATCACGATATCACTGTGATTCCCACAAATCAAGAGAAAAGTGATTGACAATTGGAAAATGGTATGGTATTGTGACAAATATGAATATTTTCATGTTACCGGCACCGCAGGCAGGTGCCACAGTTTTAGAGAAATCGGAGGAAATTTAGTTATGCAGGGAACAGTAAAGTGGTTTAACGCAAAGAAGGGCTACGGATTCATCACAGCGGATGACGGCAGCGAGGTATTCGTTCATTTTTCGGCATTGAAGATGGACGGGTTTAAGGAATTGAAGGATGGCGAGAGCGTGGAGTTTGAGGTTACGAGCGGCGAGAAGGGGCCGCAGGCTGCAAATGTTACGCGCC
>CAZNQZ010000262.1:0-3510 GCA_964575245.1 uncultured Lachnobacterium sp.
TGCACGAAATAAATGATTTCCCATCCGCCCTCAGTGTGCTATAATTAGGGAAACGATGATTTAATCAGCGTTTCCTTAGAGAAGTAACCCGGCGCTTTTGCCGGAACCAGACTCAAGAAAGCAGGATTGCGATGTTTTACGACACACACATGCACACACATTTCTCCGGAGACAGCGACGCCCCCCTGGCGGATATGGTACAGGCTGCGATTGACCGCGGTCTTGACGGCGTCTGCTTCACAGATCACTGCGACTATGACTATCCGGATGAACCGGAGCTGTTTCTTTTGGATTTTGACCGCTATCTGCAGGAAACCGACGCCCTGCGGCAGCAATACGCAGACCGCATCCCGATCTGCTTCGGGATAGAGCTCGGCCTGCAGCCGCACCTGGCAGAGCACAACCGCAAAATCGTGCAATCCTATCCCTTCGACTTTGTGATCGGCAGCTCCCATGTCGTCCACGGGAAGGACCCCTACTACAGCGCATACTACGAGGGGCGGAGCGAAGAAGCCGCCTATCTGGAATACTTTACATCCATACTGGAAAATCTGCAGGCGGGCCCTGATTTTGATGTCTACGGCCATCTCGACTATGTCGTGCGCTACGGGCCGAACAAAAATGCCAACTACTCTTACAGGCAGTATGCACCGGTCATCGACGAAATTCTGCGCACCCTGATCGCGGAGGGCAAGGGGATCGAGGTCAATACCGGCGGATTTGCCAGCGGGCTCGGGCATCCCAACCCCACAGAGGACATCCTCAGGCGCTACCGTGAGCTCGGCGGCGAGATCCTCACCCTCGGCTCGGACGCCCACGCCCCGGAGCGTGTGGGAGCTGATTTCGCCAGACTCCCCGGCATCCTGCGCAGCGCCGGATTCTCCTATTACACCGTTTTTGAAAAGCGGAAGCCGCGCTTTTTGCCGCTTCCCTGATTTTTTTGAAAGAAATTTCAAATACCTATTGCATTATTTGAAATTCGTGCTATAATAGCGTTAATGGAGCATATTGTGTTGATATGCGACAAAGAGAATGAGTACGTAGTTCGGCTTTTCAAACAATTATCTAATTAACTACTCAGTTACTCAAACAGTTTAAGTAACTAAGAAAGGAGCAGGTTTCCTCGCCTGCTCCTTTCTTCCTGCCAAAAAACGATTCCTGATGATAATTCTTTCTCTCCCCGCCTGCCGTTTAACGAAAAAAATTTTTCACAAAACGGCATGGACTGTGCACGCCTGTTCCGCTATGCTCATCTGTGTAAGGCGGTATAAAAGAGGTCTCCGCTCCGGCATTTTCGTCTTTCTGACGAAAACAGTTCATGCCCCGGTCTCAGCTGGCCATAACCTCAATCTGAAACAGCCTCCTCACCCGCTCTCTCAGTGTGTCCGCCTCGGCGGACTCCCCCAACAGTTGAAGCAGCAGGTGAGACTGTTTCAGAATTGGCTCCGCCTGTGCACACTGTCCGTCGCCCGCCAAGGCACACCCCTTGACCGACAAAAGCTGCGGAAGCAGAGACAGCCGGCCGGACGCGAGACATAAGCGGATTCCCCGCTCACAGAGCTCCATCTGGCTCTCCCTTCTTCCGTCCTCTCCCATCCAGACCGACAGATAATACAAGATCTCCGGGCAGCTTTCCGCCCGTTCCTCCGGGTCCACCCATTCGCTCTCCATATAGTTGAACAGGGCAGACAGCACACGCCTCCCGTATGCGTGCTCTCCCCCCGCATAGCGCAGCACTGCGATCCTTAAAAGCAGCCGGATCTCCTCTCTGGTCAGAAACCGGACCCGCACAAGCCGCTCCGGGGCAAAATCCCTCAGGGTCAGCCCAAGGGCCTCCTCAAAGAGCGCAAGTGCCCGCCCGCCCTCGCCTTTTCCCCGGTCTATCAGCACGCCGAGCTGATAGAGGCCGTACTGCAGCTCCAGAGCAGACAGCGCAGCACCTGCCCCACCGCCGGAGGCCAGATATCGCAGCACCTGCTCCGCAGCCGCAAACTCCCCTCCGCCCGAAATCTGTTCGCTGATTCCAAGTGTTCTCGCATAGCGGTCGAGCTGTTCCCTCGGAGCGGAGGAGACACATGGGTCCCCCTGTCCACAGACGATGTACTCCGCCAGCGCGTCATAGGCTTCCCCGTAACTCCCCTCCGCCGACAGCCTCTCCACGCGCTCTTCCAGCACACAGCGCCGCATCTCCTCTCTGCTGACAAAGATGCGGCAGTTTCTGGGCGACACGCCGAGCCTCTGCATCAGCGCGTCATAGACCTTTCGCCTCGGCATCTGAATGCTGTTCTCAATCTTAGACAGTGTGGACACCGCGCAGATTCCCTCCGAGAGCTCCTCCTGTGACAGTCCCCTGCGGTCCCGCATCTCCGCGATCAGCCTTCCTACCGGATAGTTCCCCATACTCATTCTCCCTCCTGTTGCGTTTTCTATATTGTACAGACGCAAGGGAGAGTCCGTATTTCCATAAATCCGTTAGTTTTCGTTAGTTTCTGTCGGCTTTTGTTGGTATTTGTTGGTCAAATTCCTCTTTATCGCTGGATTTTCAGATCGGGAAAGCAGTCGAAGGTGGCAAAGTAATCCTCCGGAGTCTCTGCGCGGCGGATCAGGCGCACACCGCCGTCCTCCATGAGCAGCAGCTCCGCGGAGCGCAGCCTTCCGTTGTAATTGTAGCCCATGGAAAACCCGTGGGCACCCGTGTCGTGGATCACAAGGTAATCGCCCTTGTCTATTTTGGGCAGACTGCGGTCTATGGCAAATTTATCGCAGTTCTCACAGAGACAGCCGGTCACATCGTAAACATGATCGCAGGGCGCATCCTCCTTGCCCAGCACCGTAATCTCGTGGTAAGCGCCGTACACTGCCGGTCTCATCAGATTTGCCGCACAGGCGTCCACCCCGATGTACTCCTTGTAAATATGCTTTTCGTGGATTGCCTTTGTCACCAGACAGCCGTAGGGTCCCATCATAAAGCGCCCCATCTCCGCAAAAATCGCAACATCCGGCATTCCCGCCGTCACCAGAACCTCCTCAAACGCGCGGCGCACACCCTCGCCGATCACACGGATATCGTTCGGCTCCTGATCCGGCCGATAGGGGATTCCCACGCCGCCGGAGAGATTCACAAAGCTGATCTCGCACCCGGCCACATCCCGGATCTCCAGCACAAGCTCGAACAACTGCTTTGCCAGCTTCGGATAGTACTCGTTCGTCACCGTGTTGCTTGCCAGAAACGCGTGAAGCCCGAAGCGCTTTGCCCCTCTGGCCTTTAAGACCCGATAGGCCTCCATGAGCTGTTCCTTCGTCATACCGTATTTGGAATCCCCGGGGTTGTCCATAATCCCGTTGCTCAGCTCAAACACCCCTCCCGGGTTGTAGCGGCAGCTAATGGTCTCCGGAATACAGCCGATGGTCTCCTCCAGAAAGTCGATGTGCGTGAAATCGTCCAGATTGATGATGGCGCCCAGCTCATGCGCATAGGCAAACTCCTCCGCCGGAGTGTCGTTGGAGGAG
>CAZNQZ010000263.1:0-3500 GCA_964575245.1 uncultured Lachnobacterium sp.
ATTACCCATTGGGTTAAATATCTGAAACATGCAAATGCTCAATAAAGCAGCATAGTACTGGCTTTGGAATTGGGAATGTGAAGCTGGGTTCACGGATTCAGGATATCAATAAATAATAGAAAAATTTTGAAAAATATATTTTATAATGTCGTAAGTAATCTTATAAACTTACATAAATCATGCATTCATCAACAAGAAAATTAACAGCATGATTTTTGCCAAAACTTGGTAAGTTATGCCACTTTCGTTCAAATCCCTTGTAATTTTTATAAATGACGATACAATAAAATTACATGCAAAATATAATAATATTAGCGCATGTAATATACAAGAAGGGGAGTGATTATAATGTTTACATTTACATAATAGATAAACGGGAAAACATAGTGTAATTAAAGCAAAGAAAGGGGTAAATTATGAGTAACAGGAGAAACAAGATGAGAAGGCTGGCGGCTTTTGGCCTTAGCCTCGCAATGCTGACGTCTGCCGGAATTGTGGCACACGCATCGTCGAGTGAACAGCGCGATTTTGATTTTTATCTATCGGCCAGAGGAGATACAGAGCAGACATCACCGCAGGGAAAATATAATAGTAATCCAACAGCCAGCGTTACTTTTACATTATGTGAAAATCGATCGCAGTATCCGATTTGGTATCGTTTGCGCTCCGCTGTAAATGATGCTCCGGCAACCGAGGCATATGAGGTGCACGGAACTGGCACGCAGCTTCCCCAGTATATAAACGGGTATGGCGGCTATAGTACAGGCTATTATTTAAAGATTCAGACGGATTCGCTATCAACAGACGGGGCTCATGTGAAAGGCCATTGGCTACCCTGATGAAAACAGATCAAGCGGTCAGAGGGCGAATGCCCTCTGACCGTGGAAAGGAATCAAAAATGAAAAAAATATTACTATTGCTTGTGACATGCGCACTGCTGTTCGTCGGTTGCCAAAAGAACGGCAATTCTGACAGTGAATACAGCCCGAGAGATACCGGGGTGTCGGGATTTTTGAATTCCCAGTCCTCCGAGGCATCGGAAGCCTCCCAAGAGCCACCGAGAGACAATCATTCCCTGCCGGACTACAACTTCTCCGGAACCTATTACAAGCTGGAAGTGACTCCTGCTGTTTATGATGAGGATGCTCTGCTGGACTATCTGATACCGGGAGTAGATAAGAGCAGGGCTCAGAAGGATAATCGAAATAACTATTATTCCATCGAGATCGATGATATCAAGCATAGCTGGATATATGAAAATAACGTGTTTTCTTATATAAAAGATGATCACACCCCGGATCCGGCGATGACCGGAGAACAGGCACTGGCCACTGCCGATGCCTTTGTGAAACAATCAGGGTTTCAGGTGGCAGATAATCCTGAAATTTCGAAATTAGAGGATGGCAACTATAGCGTTACCTATACGTTCCAGTACGAGGGCTTGCCGATTCTTGGAAACGACAGCATCAACCTGAAAAACGGAGATGAAGAGAACGACTCCGCCTGGGGGGAATGTATAAAAATCACAGTGAGTGGAAAGGGAATTTTTTCGGTGTTTCTGAGTCATCTCTGTGATGTGACAGCCGTGATGGAGGAATATCCGCAAGAGAAGCTTCTCGGCAAAGAACAACTGGAGAGCGTGATCTACCTTGCAATGACATCTTTCTATCAGGATTTGCCACAGGATGTGGAGTATGATTACCGCCTGGAGGACATCGAGCTGCTCTATATTCCGTGGCAGGAAAATGGGAAATGGGTGCTGATCCCGGCTTTTCGCATAAGCTCCGTGGGTTTGGAAAACGGGGAAGTTGTCTACACAGAACAGTACGACGGGACAATGGGTGTCACCAAGCACATTATGATTGTTGACGCAGTGACCGGATATGTGTACAAACGATAGGGGGGAGGGGGAACATTGTTTGGAGTAAGGATGAAACGTCTGCTGGCGAGCAGAGTCTTCTGGGGAACTGTGATTCTGTTTGCAGGCATTATAGTGGCGGGTGCTTATGGGGACATGGAGCATGCAAGGGCGAATTCGATATCAATCCTATATCTGTTTGTAATAACAAACTCAATCGGGATTTCCCACGTGTTGGCAGCGGCAGTTACCATCATCCCGTTTGCGTTTTTTTATGTAGAAGAGCTGGATAAAAAAGCGGTCTATTACCATTTGATCCGCTGCAGCAAGCGGTCCTATTATCTGTCGAACATCGCGGCGGCCATTCTCTCGTCGGTGCTGGTAACGGTGTTTGCCCTGCTGCTTTTTGTGCTGGTCTGCCTGGCCTTTGGAGCGGGGTTTGAGGTTAAGCCTGATGGCTCTATGATGAACTATTTTGAAGGTACTTTCTTTTCCCCCTGGCTGGAGAGCGGCCGCGTGCTGCCGGTACTGCTGATCAATATGCTCGCCTTTGTGGCGTATGCGTCCCCCTGGGGCCTGCTGTGTCTGGTGATTTCTCTTTTCAGCAAAAACAAATATGTGGTTATCGCCTTTGTGTTTATTATAGACAGGGCGGCAAGCTACCTGTTTCAGGTGTATCTGCTTGATCCCGGACTGACGTTGTTGAGGGGGCCGGTTCTCAGGCGGCCCTTTGGCGGTATTTTCTATTCACTGGGCTACCACGCGATATGGATTACCGTTTTTAGCGTATTCTACTATGCGGTGTCAAGAAGGAGGTATGGCCGTGAAGGAGTTTAAGAGTGCACTCCGTTACGGGGCATTATCCATTAAAAACGAATTTTGCAGCGTGAATCTGTATCTCGTGTTCCTCTTTGCATTTGCCAGTATTCAATTCAGCAGTGGAGGCGTATCGGATTATCTTGCAAGACAAAAGGAGCAGATGCATGTATTTGAACTGTATGTGTTTTTTTTGTCAACCCAGAGACTGCAGATTGTCTACCTGCTGGGAATCATGGCGATCTCCTGCGGCTCGCTGTTTTATTCTGGCGGCGCGGCCTATTATCTGATCCGGGGAAACCGCAGGCGCTGGGTACTGGGTCAGGCCGTTTATCTGGCGGTGATGACATTAAGCTACAACCTGTTTCTCTGGTTTTCCCTCTGCGTTTCCGCGGGATGGCATTTAACCCTGTCCAACGAATGGAGCAGAAATACCTTACTGGTAGAACAGTTTCAGGCGCTGCTGATCGGACGTTCATTTTATTTTCCCTATGTGGTGACGCAGTTGAGCACGGTGTCGGCAGGACTTATCACGTTTCTTCTGTCGATGCTGTTTGGCATAGCGGCGGGGTTGGGATTATTATTCTTTGCCATGCGGGGGAGGGGAATATTCGGCGCAGCGGTCATCGCGTTTATACATTATGCAGAAATCGTGATCTTAGATACTCCTTTTCTTTCCATGGCAGAATATGTGTCGCCCTCCGGAATGTCAAGAATCGGCCGCCTGCTGATTCTGTCTTCCAATGGTATTGCGGCGATGGTGATTTATGCTGTGGTGTTTTTCTGCATTCTGATTGCGGTAGAGTTTATTGCCCTGTTGCAATCT
>CAZNQZ010000264.1:0-3492 GCA_964575245.1 uncultured Lachnobacterium sp.
TACTGCCGCCCTTTCCGATGATGATCCCCTTGTGGGAATCCCGCTCGCAGACAATGCTGGCGTCGATGTCAAACATGCCATCCTCCCGTTCCCGCATCCGCTCGATCACCACCGCGATCCCGTGGGGCACCTCGTCCGAGAGCGCGTGCAAAGCCTTTTCCCGGACAATCTCTGCGCAGATGGCGCGCTGAGGCTCGTCTGTAACGGTATCTTCATCATAAAACTGCGGCCCATAGGGCAAATAGTTAAATATGGAATTAATAATTTCGTCCATATTTTTCCCGCGCAGCGCCGACGTGGGGATGATCTCCGCGAAATCATGGATTTTGCGGTAAGCGTCTATGCACTCCAGCGCCCGCTCCCTCGGCACCGTATCCATCTTGTTGATAATCAGGATCACCGGCGTTTTGACCCGCGCAAGCTGTTCGGCAATGTGCTGCTCCCCCGCCCCGATGAATGTGTCCGGCTCAACCAGCCAGAGAATCAGATCCACCTCGCCCAGGGTGTGCTCCGCAACGTTCACCATATACTCGCCCAGTTTGTTTTTCGCCCGGTGGATGCCCGGGGTATCGAGGAAGATGATCTGCCCCCTTCCAGGCTCCGTGTAGACAGTCTGGATGCGGTTCCTGGTGGTCTGCGGCTTGTTGGAGGTGATCGCGATCTTCTGCCCGATCAGCCGGTTCATCAGTGTGGATTTGCCGACGTTCGGCCGCCCGATGATCGTCACAAACCCGGATTTCATTTGTTCTTCCATAACCACTCCCCTGTCCGTCACAGCAATCCGCGGATCTCGCCAAACATCGCCGACTCCGCCTTGACCGCGTTCTCATTGCCGATCACGCACAGGCATTCGTCCGAGAGAACGGCGGAAATCAGCTCCGCCAGGGCGCGGATATCACCGGGCTGTGCCGCAAGGATTTCCTCCCGCTCCTTCTGGATATCCTCGTAGGTCAGCTCCTCCAAAAGCGCCGCCATGGAGCGGGCGCCCTTTGCCTCCGGCGTCAGCGGAGTATCCAGCGCTCCGAAGGTACCGATGATATATTTTGCCATGTCGCGCTCGTCCGCGTCAAAGGCGCGGATATATTCCGGAAGGCCATTGTACACCTCGTTCGTCCTGGCGAGGTTCGGGTCGCGGTACGAGGCAAAATAGCTCTCCCCCGTCCGCAGGAAGTTGCTCCCGCATCCATAGGCCCCTCCGACGACACGGATATTCGTCCACAGATAGTCATAGTTTAAAATCACCTTCAAGATTTTCAGCATTCCGGTATAGGAGAAACCGTGCTTTTTGAAATCACCTGCCCGGGCGACGTACTGGATCTGCGAGGCGTCGGTAAGACCCTCGTTTTTCCTGGTCAGCGCCAGTTCCGCACGGGCGGACACCGCCTCTCCCTCCGGCAGCCTGCCCAGGTACTCTTCCAGCACCGGCGCGGCCTCCCGGTACGCCTGCTCCTCCCCGGTGAAGCTCACCGTAAGCCTCGCGCGGGTGAAAATCTTTCCGATCAGATCACAGAGCCTGCGCTCCACACTTCCCGCGTCTGTCCTCATTTTCTCATCCAGCTCCCGGATGAGACGGTAAAAGGCAATGCCCGACGCAGCATCCTGATAAAAGGCATAGGCGGACTGGTAGGACAGCGCCCGCATCGAGGCGACGGAATTGCCGCTGCTGCTCAGATTCACCTGAAGTCTGGATTTCACCTGCGCGATAATCTCTCCGAGGCGCTTGTGGTCCGTCAGCTTCGAGGTTCTGAGAATCTCGTCAGCCAGGCCCACGGCCTCCCGGATCTGGCTGTGCAATACCTTCACCTTCACCTCAAAGCGCACCGCCATCTGCCCCTCGCGCTTCACACTCGGATAGACATTGAGGCTGCTGCTGATCCCGCCGGTATAGATATTGACAGAGTTCGCCAGCCCTGTGTAATCGTGCTCCGCAGTGTCCACATAGCCCAGAATGCTCCGGAGCAGCCCCAGATACGGCACATCCTCCTGCGGGATGTCCGCCGCGTCGAACAGGAGCGTGATATAGTCAATCCCGCTCGTCGCGACCTCATGCCGCACCGCCGGGATATCCCCGATCTTTTCGTCCACATTGGAGAACGGCATCGCCTCGCGCTTCATGTCGGCCCGTGTCAGCATCGGGATCTTGCGCAGCTCCTCCTCCGGAGACGGCTCCTCCTGATATTCATGCAGATGCTGTGTCTCCTGAATGAGCGCCCGTTTTTCCTCTGCGCTCATGGCGGCAAGCTGCCCCGCAAGGCGTTCCTCCAGCGCCTTCTCGTTCCTTCTGTTCAGCCCTCGCTCCGGATATACCGTCACCACCGCACCGTGGGTGTTGTCGAGCAGATAAGTCTGCAGCAGCCTTTCAAAATAGCCGGTCCCGATCTGCTCCCGCAAAAACGCGAGGGTATCCAGACACTCCAGATGCAGAAAGGGCTGCATATCGTCAAACACCCAGCTCTCCATGCACTGCAGGCCGTACAGAAGCCCTTTGGGGAAACGCCCGTAATCCGACTCCCGGAACCGAAACTCCGCGCTGTTGATCGCCGCGAGGAGCGCGTCCCTGTCCAGACCGTTCTTCACCAGTGAGCGCAGGGTGTCCTCAATGATGGAGACAAACCGCTCCTCATCCTCGCGCTGCGCATTCTTCGCAACGAAGGAGAAGATGGACTGCCGCATTCCGTCCATGTAGGAGCCGTAGACATCCTCCCCAATCCCCGCATCAATCAATGCCTTTTTCACCGGAGCCCCCGGCGCGCTCACCAGCACATAGTCCAACACGTCAAGCGCCTGGTACAGCTCACGGTTCAAAACAGCCTCGACAGCCTTACTGTAAGACAGGTAGGTGCTGTTCTCCAGCGGCTCATCGTCCATGACCGGATAGCTCTTCTCGCGGTATGCAATTCTGTCAAAGGGCTTCTGCAGCAGGATTTCGGAACGGACCTCCTGCCGGTCGTATCTGCTCAGATACTCCCGATCCATCCACGCCAGCCGCTCCTCAATGTCCATATCCCCGTACAGGTAGATGTAGGAATTGGAGGGATGGTAGTATTTGTGATAAAAATCCAGATAGGCCTCATAGGTCAGCTCCGGAATGTGGTCCGGGTTGCCGCCGGAGTCCTTGCTGTAGGTGTTGTCCGGGAACAGCGTCTGCTGAATGACAGTCGAGAGGACTTCCTCCGGCGAGGAGTACGCGCCCTTCATCTCGTTGTAGACCACACCGTTGATTGTCAGCGGCCCCTCCTCGGACTCCAGCTCGTAATGCCAGCCCTCCTGCATGAAGATCTCTCGGTATTTTGTGATGTTCGGGTGGAACACTGCATCCATGTACACAGCCATCAGGTTCCGGTAATCCTGATCATTGTAGCTTGCCACCGGATAGAGCGTGCGCTCCGGGTAGGTCATCGCATTCAAAAACGTGTTGAGCGAGCCCTTTACCAGCTCGATAAACGGGTCCTTCACCGGGTAGCGTTCAGAGCCGCACAGCGTCGTGTGCTC
>CAZNQZ010000265.1:0-3490 GCA_964575245.1 uncultured Lachnobacterium sp.
TTGCAGTATGCCGGATTGTATGAAAAGGTCTCTTCCTTTGAAGACGGCATCCATACGGTCGTATCGGCACGAGAGGAGGATGGATTTTTTTCCGGCGGAGAAATGCAGATGCTGGCGATAGCAAGGGCTTATGCGTCTCAGCGGTCGGTGCTTATTTTTGATGAGCCTACCAGCGCGCTGGATGTATATATGACAAATCTCTTTTATACAAAATTGTTTCAGCTGAGAGGAACGCAGGAAAACAATTATAATCGTCTCCCACAAATTAAAATATGCCGGTAAGGCGGATAATATCTTTTTTGTCGAGGATGGGACTGTTTCTGAAATGGGAAATCACAGTGAGCTGATAAAATTAAATAAGAATTATGCAAAATTATATCAGAAGAGTCACGAGGAGCTGTTTGCAGGAGATTAGCAAATGATGAAAAAAATAAGAGAGTGCATTCGTGTAAATCTCAGGATGACAAAATTACTTTTTCAGGCGTCGCCCTTTTATTTTCCCACAAAATTATTTTGTACTGTATTGGACGCCTGCTTATCTGTTTTTCTGATATGGTTCTATAAGTATATCATTGATCTGGTGGTGTATCGGAATGGTTCACTAGAGCATATGATCGGATATTTTCTGGCGTATTATTTGCTGCAGCTTTTTAGCGATTATATCAACGCATGGGCCGATTATATCTACACGCTGAGAAGAAAAAATGAGATAACAAAGTATTACAAGGATTTTCTTTATGCAGCGAGCAGCAGAAAGAGAATGGAAAATTATTGTTCCCGTGATTATGTAAATGAATTGGATTATGCGGCATATAAGGATGGGGGGCAGATTACTTATTTTCCTGAGCGTGTATTGGGTCTGGTTTATGCGCTGATCAAATTCCTGTTTTATTTTTGGATTTTTTATGAATTAAATCTGATTCTTATTGTGCTGTTATTTGTTACGGCAGCTAAAAATATTGTTCACGAATTCAAGAAAAGAAATCTGGATTACAGGGAATATAAAACAGATGTGAACTACAGCCATCAAAATCAATATATCAGAAATATTTTTTATCAGAGACAGTATGTAAAGGAGAATCATATTTATCCGGTTGGAAATCTGTTTGTAAAAAAATATCACAGGATCAGGAAGGACTCCTGGGAGGAAAAACTGGACTATGAATATAAAAGGGATAAGCATGAAATCGTCAGCGAGATGATAGACCGTGCGGTGGAGGTAACGGTTATACTGATTCTGGTGTATGATCTGATCAATCATCAGATTACGGTCGGGGATTTCAGTCTGGTATTTACGAACTTTTTATTGGCAGCCGGAAATATAGAGAATATCGCAGTTTTTTTTACAGCTGTATATTATGGTTCCGTATGTATGAAGGATTTTTTTTCGGTTATTGACAGCGGGGAGTTTTCTTATCCGGACATTGTCTGTAAGGAGAATGCCGCAAATGCTATATTTGAAAATGTCAGTTTTTCATATGGTGAAGAGGAAGATGTCCTAAAAGATATCACGGTCAGGCTGCCTCTCGATAAAAAGATAGCGATTGTGGGGGAGAACGGTTCCGGAAAAAGTACATTTATCAAATTGCTGCTGGGACTCTACGCCCCCTCTGAGGGGAGCATCGCATATACATATAAGGACGGGGGGATTACGGATACCTCAAAGCTGTTTGGCACGATGCTGCAGGATTTTCGGACCTTTGCGCTTACGATATCTGAAAATATTGCGCTAAAGCCAGAGCTGGATGAGGAGGAGGCGCGCAGGCTGGATGAGGCAATCCGCTTCAGCGGGCTGGAGGAGAAAATCAGTCAATTCCCGGACGGGGCAGACGCGGAACTGACCGGGGAATTTTCGGATTGCGGCACCTGGCTCTCCGGCGGGGAGACGCAGAAGCTCGCGATTGCCAGAGCCTATATGAGGGACCGTCCGGTGCTTGTTTTGGACGAGCCTTCAAGCAATCTGGACCCGGTTTCGGAGAAGGAACTAATCCGTAAGATCAATCAGCTCACGAGAGATAAGGGGGTTATTCTGGTCACCCACAATATGTCCTATGCGAAGAATGTGGATCTGGTGCTGGTGTTTCATGAGGGGAGGATCGTGGAATACGGCGCGCCGGAGGAATTGCGGAAACGGAAGGGGTATTTTTACAGCATGTTGAAAGAGCAGACGGAGGGATAGCGATGAGAACAGCAATCAACCATCTCTGGTATGCGGTGAAAGAGGTTGCGGCAGTGTCCAAGTCAATGATTGTGATACTGGCCGTGTACATTATATTTGACCTGATATTTGTATGCGTAGACATGTTTTTGCTTAAATTTGTAACTGACTATGCCACGTCGGGCCACTTTGATCTGAGGAAACTGTTCGCCTATCTTTTCCTCTATTGTGTATTTATGATCGTATATTATATTTATGGTCATAATGTCTTGGGCGCGGCTACGCGCAAATTAGAAACCGGTATGATGTCACGGTCGATGAGTGGAATTTATCAAAAAAGTGCGAGGATCAACCTGGCGGACTATGACAAAAAGGATTTTTATGACAAGCTGGATCGGGCAATGGATAAAGGAGGGGTTTTATATTGGGAGATCTTATGTAATTGTTTTGAGCTGGTAGAGAGGATCGCTGTTTTCCTCTGCTTTTTTGCCGTATACCACGACGTCTGGCTGATGCTTGCGGTGACGGTTAATGTTGTGATCCATCTGGTTTCTGAGACGCGGGTGAATAAAAGAAATTATGCATATGAAAGGCAGGAAGAAATGTATAATCGCTTTGAGGGTTACATAAGCCGCGTTTTTTCGGAAAACAGCTATGCACAGGAATTAAGAACCTCTGTGGGCGTGAAGGATATGCTGCTTGGCAAATACGGTCGGTGGACCAAGGGCGCTTTGGACCGGGGCCGCGCCTATCAAAAATACGTGTTCAACGATACTTCGGTCCGGAACGGTTCCGCCTATCTGATCTATCTGGTGACCTGTGCTTATGCGTCGAATTTATGGCTTCATCAGGAAATCACAGCCGGGGACTTCCTTGTGATGATTACAGTGGTGACAAGCCTGACGCAACATTTCCTGGATGTGCTTACGACATTTCCGCAGCTTTACCAGTCAAGTAAATATGTCGGAGAGGTGCGCGAGCTTCTGTCTTATCCGACCATGCTGGATCAGGACGCGGGAAAGGAGCCGGCAGCCGAATTTGAAAGCATGGAGTTTTGCGATGTGTGCTTTCGTTATCGGGAGCAGGACAGCTTTCATGTTCATGATGTTTCTTTCAAAGTCCACAGGGCGGAGGTTTTTGCGATTGCGGGGTTGAATGGAAGCGGGAAATCGACCCTCGCGGATTGTATGATGGGACTCCTTATGCCGGACAGCGGGGAAATAAAGCTGAACGGCAGGGATTACAGGGAGTATAAAATGTGCGATATCCGGAAACTGTTCAGTACGGTTTTTCAGGATTTTCAGATTTATGAGCTGTCTGTGGCAGAAAATA
>CAZNQZ010000266.1:0-3475 GCA_964575245.1 uncultured Lachnobacterium sp.
ATAAGCATTATTTAAAGCGTCAATAATTGCTTTCTTTATTGCATCTATCATTTTTTATACCTCTTTTGTGTGGCGCCATCCGGCGTATCGGTTCAGGATTTCCCCGCCTTAACCTGTGAAGCCCCTTTGGGGTGTCACATTACACAGAAGAAAGGGCTTTTCCTTACCACTGAAATCAGTGATAAGGGAAAAACCCTAAAAATCCCGGAGTATCAGGTCAGGAAATAGCCTGTAATTACACCTATAGACCCAAGCAGGACTCCGATGATAATGTTTTTCACCGCACCGGAAATTGCCTCCGGGTTCTGCTCCCCGGATTTCACCGCGGTTGCAATGCTGATAACGCCAATCACAATAAAAATAATACCAACACCGGCCATTGCCTTCGTCAACAGGTCCGACAGCTGCTTAAACCCGCCGGTAATCCGTGCTTCCGGATCCGCCTCCGAACCGACGATCGTGATAGACCGCAAAAACATATTTAATTTTGAAATTGATGGAATCATTTTGATATCCTTTTTACTCCCCTTCCGCGCTAATCGGAAACAGAGTCTGTTCCGCAGGCTCTTTCTTCTCCTTTGCCGCGAAACATAATCCCGATCCGGGATTACCGGGAATGACTTTTACAAGTCATTCCGTCGGATTTCTCATAGACATAAATGCATTTAAGATAGCTTCGGCATCAGAACCATCAGGTCCGTCACCCGCCATGTCCCTGTGGGAGTCCTGGACTTCCCAGCGGGGATGTTCATTTTTGTATATATGCCTGTAGACATACTTATGTGTATCCAGGTCATAATCCGCAACCTCCAGAATCTCCTGTACCTGATACTGTTCCATATACACAATCGTGTCCATGTTTTTTAACATTTTACGGGCATCATCGAACGAGTAATCACTGCCGTACTTTACCAGATCCGCCAGCTTATCCATGGTTTCATGGGCATTAACCGAATGTACGGTAAAAGCACTGTAGCCGCCGGCATTGAGCAGCGTCATCACATAACGCATCTCTCCACCCTTCACCTCGCCGATGATAAACTCATTACAGCCCTCCACCAGCGCCATTTTCCCAAGATCTTCCAGCGTAACCGGCTTCTCGCCCTGTTTAAACCCATGTGTGACATGTTTGAACAGAAATCCGCTCTGGTCAGTAAACAGCTCATCATTTTCCTGAATCACCAGCGTTTCCCTAGTTTTCGGGATAAATTCAATGAAAGCGTTTAAAAGCGTGGTCTTCCCGCTTCCCGGCGGACCTGCAAATACGATTCCCTTACTTGTCTTTGCCTTGTCGATCAGGTAATCCCTCACAATCTGAGGCAGCATCTTTGCCTGAATCAGCTCTGCATAATCCGGCTTAATCCTTGGGATTTTCCTTATATGCATGGATGGAAGTCCATTCGTATTGACACAGGGCGTATTTACCAGAAAACGCAGGATGTAATTCTTATCATGCTGATCCGTAAATGTAATCATCGGATCGTTGAACGATAAGCTGTTACGGATGGCAAGCCCCTCGATAAACCGGTATAAATCCAGGTCGCTGATAAAAACGGTGTCTGACCGGTAAGCCCTGCCCTTTACCCTTACCCGGATATCATTCGCCCGGCATACCTTGATGTCCGATGTATCCGGATGGTCAATTAAGGGCTGCAGGACATAATACTGGAAAACCGCGGTATACAGACGCTGATACATGATTTCGTAATCATTCGCGTTCGACATTTCCGTATAATTCCGCCGGAAAAAGGTCTTCAGCCAGAGAATAAAATCCGGTTCTTTGGTCTGTCCCCTCTGAATGTCCATGTACATGTGGTGCTCTGTCGTCATGATATAGGTCAGCGTCTCTGAGAAGATCTGCTCAAACCGTTCCGACGGGCAGTGCGTCCGTTTTTTGTTTCCCCCCGCGCTCCAGACAAGGGACTCATCATCCTCTTTTGTCCGCTTCACGGCGGGAATGTATTCCGTCATCCCGTTCAACAGATATCCGTCACACTCCGGGTGTCCTCGAATACCTGACTGTAAATTGTTATAATAGGTCCTTTCCATAAAAGATCCTTTTCACGGGATCACTCCCGCGGCTGCCCTACTTCTTTCAGGACTTACGCCTACTGATCAAGCTCCATCTTACGGTCATCGGGATCACTTGCAGTATCCTCCGTCTGTGCAGCATCCTCAAGTGCTTTATATTTCTGCCTGCATGCCGCATTAACCTCCGGTTCATAGATAACTTCCATGATATCGTTTGGCTGGCAGTGCAGCAAAAGGCAGACCGTATTCAGGGTCTGTGAGTTTACATGCTGGTCATTGCGCAGAGCCGACATTGCGGATTCTCCCAGCAGCTTATGACTCCTTATATATGATGAAGTATACCCTAATTTAGCTAACTGTCCCATTATGTCTTTATATTTAATCATAATGCTACTCTCCCACAAAATCCAGTTCTCCTCTTTTTTCCAATATAACACCAAAATCAGTGTCTGTCAAGAAAAAGCTTTTTGTAAGAAATCTTTCTGCCGAAAATTCTCTGGTCTGCTTATTCCCCGTCAGCCTCCTCTCCGAAGCTTTTCAATTCTGCCGTAACGATGCCGTCCTTCTTGAAAATTGAGAGCACCTTTTTCCCCTCCGTTGTTTTCAATTCGATCGGAACAGCATCGTCCGTGTAAAAGATATCGACAAAATCCTCCATACAGCGGACGACGATAAATGTTTCGCCCTTAATATCCATAGGGAATACGTCAATGCTTCCCACGGATGTAATTTCCTTATGATTGATATAGCCCTCATAGGTAAAGCGGATATGTCCGTTTCCTCCCGGATGTTTTGGATTGTGATGAAAGCTTTTTTTGATATCAAAGATATCCTTCCTGCGCAGGCTGCTGCCGGTCAGCTGGATTTCCGAGCTCCATACGCCATCCCGAAAGCTGCCGCGTACCAGAAACTGAAACTCCGCAATCTGACAGAGGATGCTGTTCTTTAAGCCGTTCGTCAGCGGCGAGGTCACGGAGTAATTCTGGTTTTTGAAATACGCATACATCAGAATGTTGCAGGATGGTTCATTTTCTCTCAGCTCAAACGGTGCAACCATAAAATAAATCTCATATTTTTTCCGATCATCCGCCTCACAGATTTCCCCGATGAACATGGAAAACGCGCAGTCATCCAGCGCAAGCTGCATATTCGGTATATAGCCGATCGGCAGCGGGGGCATATATCCTTCCGACAGCTCCTCCACCGACTCCTCCACCTCCTCAGCTTCCATGGAGCGTCGGATCGCCTCTGTTCTCACACTGTCCCGGTCAAATCCGGCAAGCAGGTCACCCTGACCTTCCACACCATCTCTTCTATCCGCAGCCTCTGAACGCACGTGTTTATCCTCTTCAGGAATATCCTTATTCCCGACAGGAGATTCCCCGCAGAGCTCCGCTTCTCCATATGTCTCTACCTGATGCCGGAAAATTCTCGTCAGCTCTTT
>CAZNQZ010000267.1:0-3456 GCA_964575245.1 uncultured Lachnobacterium sp.
GATGCCTCGAAGCAGATGGGTGTGCTTGCGCTCGGTGCGGCGATCGAGGCAGGGCGGATGGGTGATCCCGGAAGGCAGTTCGTGTCGGCCGCGGAGGAGATCCGGGCACTTGCCTCCAATTACGACAAGGCGGTGCTTGGCCTGCGCACAAAGCTGGAGCAGTCACAGAGCCGGATCGGTGAGCTCGAGGAGCTGGTTCATCTCGTGGTGCGCCTTCTGCGCGAAAACAATGTGACGGCGGCCAATGTCATGAAATCCTGCGACGCGCTTGCCAGAAAAATGGACCGGGAGAGAGCAGACGGGCTCTCGGAGGAGACGGTCAATCTCAAAAATCAGGTGATGATATTAAAGAATGCGGATGAGGAAATCATTAAGTCTGAGGAGCGTAACCGGATGCAGATGGACGGTCTGTCCGGCGAATTCACCGCACAGCAGAAGAATCAGGTGGAGTTGTATGAGCTGATGGATGTGATCTTCCGCCACAGTGTTGAGCGGAAAGCGGAGCAGGAAACAGAAGAACCGTAGCGGCAGCTACGGTTCTTTCTGACAGATCTTATCACTTTGTTCTCATGGAGGTTATGCTTCTCCCCGGCATTTCATAGCGCGACCAGCTGCGGCGGTAAACAATCCGGTACATAACAAATGACAGGATCAGAGCCGTTGTCACGTCAAACACGGAGTGCTGCTTTAAGAACATGGTTGCCAGAATGATGCTGGCCATGAGAAGGAAGGACAGCATCTGAACCGTTTTGTTTTTCCTGAGCTCACGGTTCTGCATCACCGCCAGATGAATCCCGATGGAGTTGTACACATGGATGCTCGGAAACAGGTTTGTCGGAGTATCAGTGGAGTACAGGGCTTCACAGAGCGAGGTAAATATGTTGTGGTGTTCAAAATACTGCGGGCGCAGATAATGTCCGTTCGGGTATACCGTAGATATGATAAGGAAGACGGTCATACCGGTGAACAGGAACGCACACAGCCTGTAGTAGTCGGCTTTGTTGTTCTTTGCCATGTAGATGATGCCCCACGCTACGTAGAAAAACCATAGCAGATAGGGAATCACGAAGTACTCGCAGAAGGGGATGTAATCATCCGCCGCTGTATGTATGACGTGAAAGTGGGTCGTGACAGCCTTCTCCAGATAGTTGAACCAGAGCAGGTACACGGGAAAATACAATAAAAGCAGCAGATGCCTGTAATTTTCATAAAACCGGGACAGGCTGGATTTCAGCTGACCGCGCAGACGAATCATCTTTTTTCTCCTTTCATGGCTGTAGCCTTAATTTTGTAAACGATTATAGCACTGACAGATATTTACGGCAATACATCTTATAAAATGTTAATGAAATTTATGAATTTCTTAATAAATTCTTCTGTTGTTTCCAATACTTTTGGTTATTTTTTTCTTTTTTCCGGAAAGCGTACAAGTATTTACAAGTGGGGACAGGTACTGTAGAATGGTACAGAAGGCAAAAATACTTATGTATAGGGGAAAGGCTGGTGCTTGAGATGAAATCGTTTGATGACAGTATTTTAAAGGACACAGAGTGCTTTGCGCAGAATCGTCTGCCCGCCCGCTCCTCCCACCTGTGCTGCGCCACAGAGGAGGAAATGATTCTGGGGGAGAGCAGTTATCGCATGAGTCTGGACGGTGTCTGGAAATTTTCCTATGCCGTCAACACCGCGCAGGCGGTGGACGGTTTTGAGAGAGAGGACTATGACTGCAGGCCGTGGGGGGAGATCCGGGTGCCGGCCCACATTCAGATGGAGGGCTACGGCGTGCCGCACTACACGAATGTGGCTTATCCGTGGGACGGCTCCGAGCGCTTAAATCCCGGGGAGGTACCGGAGAAGTTTAACCCGGTGGCAAGCTATGTCAAATATTTTACTCTGCCTGAGCGCATGGCGGATATGCGGATCGTTGTATCCTTTCAGGGGGTGGAGAGCGCCTTTGCGCTGTGGCTCAACGGCGCCTATGTCGGCTACAGTGAAAATTCCTTCGACCCGGCGGAATTTGAGCTGACGCCGTATCTGAAGGAGGGTGAGAACAAGCTGGCGGTGCGCGTGTGGAAGTGGACTGCGGGAAGCTGGTGCGAGGATCAGGATTTCTTCCGATTCTCCGGCATTTTCCGGAGCGTGTATCTCATGGCGCTTCCTGAGGTTCACCTGTGGGATCTGAGCCTTGTTCCGACCCTTGACGACTCGTTTGCAGAGGGGGAGCTTGCGGTAAAGCTTTTGGTCACGGGAACGGGAAGTGCGGAGTGTGAGCTCTCCCAAAACGGGGAGGATGTTGCCGGCTTTCGGCTGGAGTTTTCCGCGGGAGAGGACCCGGTTCCGGCGACCGCTTCCTGCAGGGTGGAAAATCCCAGGCTCTGGAGCGCGGAGACGCCCGAGCTCTACGATGTGACAATCCGTGTGAAAAACGCCGGTGGGGAGGAAGTCGAGTTCATCAGCGAGCGCATCGGGTTCCGGCGTTTTGAGATGAAGGATGGCATCATGTGTCTAAACGGCAGGCGCATTGTCTTTAAGGGCGTCAACCGGCATGAATTCTCCTCGCGGACCGGGCGCGTGCCGAACCGTGAGGAGGTGCTTCGGGACGTTGTGACAATGAAACAGCACAATATCAATGCGATCCGCACCAGCCACTATCCGGATGACACGCTCCTCTATGAGCTGTGCGATGAATTCGGGCTCTATCTGATTGCGGAGAACAATATGGAGACTCACGGCACCTGGGACGGCATCTGGCGCGGAGTTACCGGAGAGGATTACATTGTGCCCAAAAACGACAGGAGATGGCAGCCATTGCTTCTCGACCGCGTGAATTCCTGCTACCAGAGGGATAAGAATCATCCGTCTATTTTGATCTGGTCCTGCGGAAACGAGGCGAACGGCGGCAGTGTCATCTATGAGATGTCCCGCCTGTTTCACGAACTCGACCCGCACCGGCTGGTGCATTATGAGGGGATCTGCCACGACCGCAGCTTTCCCGAAACCAGCGACATGGAAAGCCAGATGTACACTCCCGTGGCGGCGATCGAGCAGTTTTTAGAGGAGCACAGGGAGAAACCGTTTATCTGCTGTGAGTACACGCACGCCATGGGCAACTCCTGCGGCGGCATGCATAAGTACACGGAGCTGGCCGACCGCCAGCCGCGCTATCAGGGCGGGTTTATCTGGGATTATATTGATCAGTCCATCTATAAAAAGAACCGTTACGGCGAGTGGTTTCTGGCCTATGGCGGGGATTTTATGGACCGACCCAGCGACTATGATTTCAGTGGCGACGGCATTGTATACGGCGGCGAGCGCCTGCCCTCCCCGAAAATGCAGGAGGTCAAATACCTGTATCAGCCCATCCGCCTGCTGCCGGACGAAACCGGCGTAACGGTGGAAAACCGCCAGCTGTTTACCAACGCCAATGTTTATGAGCTGCGGTGGCAGCTCCTGCGC
>CAZNQZ010000268.1:0-2415 GCA_964575245.1 uncultured Lachnobacterium sp.
AGTAACCGCTATTATAATAAGTTCCATTTTATTTGGGCTAATGCATTTAATGGCAGGTGGGATTGTATTGGTAATTGGTGCGGTATTGATGGCGTTGGTATTTGGATATATATTCTATAAGTTTAAGTCGTTATGGGTATGTGTTATAGCTCATGCCGTTGCAAATTTGCCGGAATTTATCCTCTACAATAAACCTGATATTTCAGGTAGTATATTCTGGGGATTGGTAATATTTTTTGTATGTGTGTTTATTATAGGTGTATGTATTATTCAAAAAGTAACACAGCGTCAGAGCGTATAGAAACCAGTCTATACGCTCTGTTTTTATGCGCAGGCCCACAGTTTTAAGCTGCGGTCATTCACTCAGCCGCAGCCTGCTCAAGACAGCCAGGATCTCGTACTTGCGCGGAAGATCCATCCACCTTCCACACTCCGTGAAAAACGGAGAATAGGAGTCTTCCAGTCCCTCTTCCTCCACTTCCGCCAACAGCCTTTGCACTTCGTCCCGGAGAGAGATCCATTTGGAATCCGGCTGCCCATCCTCTTGCACGATAGCGGAAAATTTCTGAAATCGTTCCAGGGGATTGACCTGATTGAACAGCTTTCGCAGTAAAAAGGCGATGGCGGTGAGCTGGGGGACAGATACAACGTTGTGGAGCATGCGAACATCCACCTGGTTCTGCCCCAGAATGAGAAATCCAAAATCGGATACCTGCAGCACTTCCGTAGAGGAATTCTCCGAGCGGGCGCTCAGGCAATTGGGATCAACCCTGTCCCGATTCGTAAACTCGGCAGTTTCCAGAGCCTGCTTTCGGCCTTCCTGCGTCTGCAGCGTACATCGGGCCTGCAAATCCTTTGCTGCCTTCGTGACCTGTTTGATCCGGTATTCCTTCATCATGTAAATCCTGTCAGCGGCCTGCAGGTATTCGCTGCTGCCGCCGATTACCAGAATGGTAGAGACGTTCATGGTATGCGCAAGCTCCTGAACGCGCTCCACAAAAGGGGTAATGGGTTCTTTCTCGATCAGGCTCTTCATGACTTGATCTTGAATCATGAAATTGGTGGCAGAATTGTCCTCGTCGATTAGCAGGAGCCTGACGCCCCAGTTTATGGCTTCTATGATGTTTGCGGCCTGTGAAATGGAACCGGAGGCGTGATCCGTAGAAAAATCTTTGGGATTTCCTCCGGGAATCCACTTGATAAAGGGTGACAGGTTCACGTGACGAATGCTGCGTCCGTCCTCTGCGGACACTTTCATGGCGGAGTCGTTCGTCAGCACCAGCTCCCTTCCGTCCCCCTCCACGTGGTCATAAATGCCTGCGTTCAGGGCGTCAAGCAGCGTGCTCTTTCCGGAATATCCTCCGCCGGTAATGACGGTGACACCCTTTTTAAAAAGCATTCCCCTGACCCCTGCTATCTCTGTCTCATCCTCCGCCGTTGACATAAAGGGGATTGCGCCCTGCAGGGGCAAATCGCCTCCCTTTGCCCTGGGAAGGATACTGCCGTTTGCCACAAAGGCACAGTGGCCGTTTTCCTTCAGCCAGGTGCGGATGGCCTGCTGCTTTTCATGGAGCAGCAGCGCCCGTTTCAGCCCTTCCCGGTCGAACTCGTCCACAAAGCGGTTTACGGCTTCCGGCAGATGGTTCGTCAACATCTGTACCGCCTTCTTGTGCTTACCAACGGGCAGCTGTACTTGTATCATGATGCTGACGCAGGGACAGGCGGGAATTTGTTGGTGGTCATCCAGGACCATAATGGTGCTTCCGTTTGTGATCCTGTAATACTTTTGAGGCACCACTGTAACGGAGACCACGTTTCTGACAAGGACCTTGTGATCCGGTTCATAAATGTAGTAGTGCCCGTTTTCCAGAGCTGTCCGTTTCCGGTTGTCATTCAGTTCGTTTAAACCCCTGACATAGGGTATGAAAGAGCGAAAAACGTAATCCAGCGCTGCTGTCCCCGTTTCCTCCACCTGCAGCAGCCTCGTGGGAATGTGGATGGTCACCGTAGGTCTGGACAGCTCCAGACGGTTGCTCTTTGTAATTTCGTAGCTGATTTCGCCATCCCAGTACAGCGGCTGGTTATGGACAGTCGGATCTTTGTCGATGAAGGTTTCGTATAATTTTCCCTCATACATTTCCTCATAGGTCTCGCTGGCGGGCTTCATGTTCAGAATAAAATGTCTTAATCTTTTCAAATGGGTAATCTCCTTTTTTGCGCGCAAAAAAAGACACACCAATATGATGTGTCCTTCTGTTGACAGTATTCATAAAGGTACTTAAAACCGGGCACGCTAATGCAATGCCCCCATATTCAGTTAAAACAGGCCGCTCATCCTCTCGATTTTTTTCATGATCTATTCCTCCTTTAACGAAATGATTTTTTACAGAATTCAGTTTAACACTTTACATGGTG
>CAZNQZ010000268.1:2425-3450 GCA_964575245.1 uncultured Lachnobacterium sp.
CCGTAAATTTTCCCGGATTCCTTATCACTGGAAATGAATCATGTTCTTACGGAATTCACAGCTAATGCGCATTCCTGACCCGTAAAAAGCAGCGATTCTCTTCACTTAATCGGCAATGACCTACGGCAGATCGCCTGTGGGAACATACGCTATACTAATTCAAAATTATCCACGTTAAATCACTCACTTATTCCGACATTCGGTAATGTCCGACAATATCAACCCTGTCCTCCAAAATGTCCTGCTCATAGGTTTTCTGCCATGGATCATTGTGGTGGATAACATAGGGCTGATCTCTGTCAACGAAACTGTGCATCCGTTCTATCTATGTGGCCTAGACAGCCGTGATCACAGCCTCAACCTTTGCTTCGTCAATTGTGATTATGCGGCTGAAACCAAAAAGAAATTTGGGCATAACCCATTGGGTTAAACACTTCCGCAATTTCATCATTACAGGCATCAAAATCATCAGGCACAACAAATACCATTTCAGCGTTACACTCATCATTATCAATGCCATGATTAAAACATAGTTGCTTTCTGAATTTATTATTACCCCTTTTCGTCATTATTACAATGAATTTTCCTCCATGCACCGCACTTAAAACAGTATCGCACATCGCTTTATGAATATCACCTGGACGAATGAGCGTCACCTGTTATACCCATTCTGTAAGGTGTTACCTAGTGGATTCAAAACAGTGCATGATTTCTATAAAACCTTTGTCGCCGCCAAAAATGCCAATGAAATCCACCAAAAACTTTACATCAATTTTACAATGCCGCGATATTGGATTTGATTTTTATTCGATATGATATATCAGTAAACATCAAAATACAAAAACGTAAAGGAGAGCTACGAAATGAAAACATCAAAAAAATACTTGGCATTTGCCCTTGTGGGTGTTTTAATGCTGTCTGCACTGGCAGGGTGCGGACATAAGGGCGAGGACAGTTCTGCCAAATTTAGCACAGCAAGAGAAATCAATGTACTTACTCGTGAAGAGGGATCGGGTACCCGCGGG
>CAZNQZ010000269.1:0-3445 GCA_964575245.1 uncultured Lachnobacterium sp.
GTCCCCTTCTATATATACTTTATCCCGATTTTCCTGCACAGACAGAAAACCGCAGTTAATCATAGTTTAATACATACAGTTTCATTATATACAATTACTTCCATTTTTCAAATACTTTTTTCGGAGAATTGGTATTTTATTTCCTTTTCAGCTCAAATATGGTTTCAGGAACTGCCCGGTGAAGGATTCCGGAACAGCGCACACTTCCTCCGGAGTTCCCCGCGCAATCACGGTCCCTCCGCCGTCCCCGCCCTCGGGCCCCATGTCGATAATATAGTCCGCCGTCTTGATGACGTCCAGATTGTGCTCGATGACCACCACCGTGTTTCCGCCCTCGGAGAGCTTGTGAAGAATTTCCACCAGCTTGTGCACGTCCGCAAAGTGAAGCCCCGTGGTCGGCTCATCCAGCACATAGATCGTCTTTCCGGTGCCCCTCCTGCTGAGCTCCGTCGCAAGCTTAATCCTCTGTGCCTCTCCTCCGGAGAGCTCCGTGGACGGCTGTCCCAGCTTGATGTAGGAGAGTCCTACATCGTAGAGGGTCTGTATCTTGCGGGCAATAGTGGGCACATTTTTGAAAAACTCCAGCGCGGTCTCCACCGTCATGTCCAGCACATCGTAAATGCTCTTTCCCTTGTATTTCACCTCCAGCGTCTCCCGGTTGTAGCGTTTTCCGCCGCACACTTCGCAGGGCACATAGACATCAGGCAGAAAGTGCATGGCAATCTTCAATATCCCGTCGCCGCTGCACGCCTCACAGCGCCCTCCCTTCACATTGAAGCTGAAACGCCCCTTTTTGTAGCCCCTCGCCTTCGCGTCCGCGGTCGCGGCAAATAAATCCCGAATCATATCGAAGACCCCGGTATATGTGGCGGGGTTCGACCGGGGCGTCCTTCCGATGGGAGACTGGTCGATATCAATGATTTTATCCAGCTGCTCCAAGCCCAGTATATCGTCATGATCCCCCGGAATACAGCGAGCCCGGTTTAAGCTCCTTGCCAGATGCTTGTACAGAATTTCATTGGTGAGGGAACTCTTGCCGGAACCTGAGACTCCTGTGATACATGTCACAACTCCAAGCGGAATGTCCACGTCAATGTTTTTAAGATTGTTTTCCCGTGCACCCTTGACCGTGATATAGCCCGTGGGCTCACGGCGTTTGTCCGGCACAGGAATTTTTTTCCTGCCGCTCAGATAGTCCCCGGTGATGGATTTTTTGCATTTCATAATATCGGCAGCCGTTCCCGCAGCGACTACCTCGCCCCCGTGCACACCCGCGGCCGGGCCGATATCCACAATAAAGTCAGCCGCCCGCATCGTATCCTCGTCGTGCTCCACCACAATCAGAGTATTTCCCAGATTCTTCAAATTCATGAGGGCTCGCAGCAGCTTGTCATTGTCGCGCTGATGCAGGCCGATGCTCGGCTCATCCAGAATATAGGCGACGCCCACCAGCCCGGACCCGATCTGCGTCGCCAGACGGATGCGCTGCGCCTCCCCTCCCGAAAGGCTTGCTGTCGCGCGGGTCAGAGTCAGATACTCCAGCCCGACCTCCTGCAGAAAACCGATGCGGGCACGGATTTCCTTCAGAATGGCGTCACCGATCACATGCTGCTGCTCCGTGAGCGAAATCTGCTGTAAAAATACCACAAGTTCCTTGACGGACATCGCCGTCAGCTCATAGATATTCTTGTCCGCCACAGTCACCGCGAGGGATGACTTTTTCAGGCGCTGTCCCTTACACTCTGTGCAGGGCGTAATCCGCATAAACTGCTCATACTCCTGCTTCATATAGTCCGAACCCGTCTCCCGGTAACGCCGCTCCACGTTGCGGATCAGCCCTTCCCAGTCCAGACTATACACGCCCTCTCCACGCTGGCCTCTGTAATGTACCTTGAGCTCCCTGCCGTCACCGCCGTGAATCAGCATATGACGGATATCCTCAGGCAGCTCGCCGTAAGGGGTATCCAGCGAAAAGCCATAGCCCTCGGACAGCGCCCTCAGCGTCGCGTAGGTATAGCTTGACGGATCTGTACAGGACTGCCAGCCCGTCACCTGAATTGCCCCTTCAGCCAGGGACAGCCTCCGGTCCGGAATCATCAGGCTCTCGTCGAACTCCATCTTATACCCAAGCCCAAAGCACACCGGGCAGGCGCCAAAGGGATTGTTAAAGGAAAAGCTTCTCGGCTCCACCTCGTCAATGCTGATCCCGCAATCCGGGCAGGCAAAGCTCTGGGAAAAATTCATCTGCTCCCCGTCCACGACATCCACAATCGCATTCCCGCCGGTCAGTTCAAACACATTTTCCAGCGAGTCCGTCAGGCGCTTTTCAATGCCGTTCTTTATAACCAGACGGTCCACCACAATGTCAATGCTGTGCTTGATGTTTTTATCCAGCTTGATTTCCTCGGACAGCTCGTACATATTGCCGTCCACAATGACGCGGACATAACCGCTCTTTTTCGCCTTTTCAAAGAGCTTCTGATGCTCCCCCTTGCGCCCGCGCACCACCGGCGCGAGGATCTGAATGCGTGTCTGCTCCGGCAAAGCCATCACCGTGTCCACCATCTGGTCAATCGTCTGCTTTGTGATTGCGCGCCCGCAGTTTGTGCAGTGCGGTATCCCAATGCGCGCGTAGAGCAGACGAATGTAATCGTAAACCTCCGTCACCGTCCCGACCGTGGAGCGCGGGTTACGGTTTGTCGATTTCTGGTCAATCGAGATTGCGGGCGGCAGCCCCTCTATAGACTCCACATTCGGCTTCTCCATCTGTCCCAGAAACTGTCTCGCGTAGGAGGACAGGGACTCCATATAGCGCCGCTGTCCTTCCGCATAGATTGTATCAAACGCCAGCGAAGACTTCCCGGAACCGGACAGACCGGTGAGGACAACAAACTCATCCCTGGGGATATCAATGTTGACCGCCTTCAGATTGTGTTCGCTCGCGCCGCGGATCTTAATGTATTTTCTTTCTTTTTTCGCCATGTTCTGTCTACCTCGTATTGTTCTATTGACCATCGCTCAAATCCCGCAGCATATTTTTCAGCGAGATCATTTTGTCCCGGTACTCCGCCGCCGCCTCGAAGTTCAGCTCCGCCGCCGCCTTCTGCATCTTTTTCTGAATATCCGCGACCAGCTTCTCCAATTCCTTCCTGCTCATGGACTCCGGGTCCTTCTCAAAGCTCATCTCTTCCGCCGCCACCTTTTTCGAGATGGCAATCAGATCCCGCACCGACTTCTGGATCGTGGTCGGCGTGATATGGTGCGCCTCATTGTACTCCTGCTGCAGCCTGCGGCGGCGCTCCGTCTCGTCGATAGCCGCCCGCATGGAATCCGTGACAGAGTCCGCGTACATGATCACATGCCCCTCGCTGTTGCGGGCGGCGCGCCCGATGGTCTGGATCAGGGAGGTCTCCGAACGCAGGAATCCCTCCTTGTCCGCATCGAG
>CAZNQZ010000270.1:0-903 GCA_964575245.1 uncultured Lachnobacterium sp.
AATAAATTTTGCAGATTCCATTTTATATGTTATGGAAAAATGCGGTAAGCATATGGAAACCTCGCTCCTGTCGCGAATTGTCGGTAAAAGGACAGAAACAAAATCACAATGCTTTGAATATGTCAATCCGGATGTCTATCGGTTATTGGAGGAGCTCAAAGCCAGAGGGCTCCGTTTAGCCATTATCAGTAATTGCTCTTCCGAGGAAGTACAGGTTATCAGACAGAGTAAGATATATGGGTACTTTGATCAGATTGTATTGTCCTATGAAGTCAACATGAAAAAGCCGGATGTTGGCATCTATAAAAAGTGCTGCGATTTATTGGGCGTTGGTGCGAATGAGTGTATTTTTATAGGTGATGGGGGCAGCAATGAGTTGGAAGGCGCCAAAATGGCCGGGATGAAAGCGATTCAGGCCAAATGGTACACCAACCAGTTACCGTATAAGCGTGACAGTAAGGATGGCTTTTTTATTGCGGAAGAGCCAGATGAGATCTTACAGCATGTGGAATGACAAGGCGCTTTCGATGTATGAAATCCGGGCGAAGAAAGGAGTGGGAACATGGCTGATGTGGCAGGAATCGGTACGGACAGGAGAGGGAAGGGATTACAGGAAATGCGAAGCTTGTGGGGGCTGGCAATATGAAGAACAGTGATAAAACAAACGTAATGCGTGTGCTGGACGGGAAGAAAATCTCCTATATAAGCCATACCTATGAGCCTGACGCGGCTATGAGCGGGGAGCAGATCGCGGAGATTCTCGGTGAGAATCCCGATCATGTATTTAAGACGCTGGTTACTCAGGGAAAATCGGGAGGGTATTATGTGTTTGCGGTTCCGGTACAGGCAGAGCTTGATTTGAAAAAGGCGGCCAAAGTATCAGGGGAAAAAGCCATCAGCATG
>CAZNQZ010000270.1:913-3437 GCA_964575245.1 uncultured Lachnobacterium sp.
CGGCTGCTCGCCAATCGGAATGAAAAAACAGTTTCCGACCTTCATCCATGAAACGGCGAGGAAGTTTGAAAAGATCTTTGTGAGCGCGGGCAAGGTCGGATATCAGGTGGAACTGTCGCCTCAGGATTTGGCGGACGTGATCCGATGTGAGTTTGCGGACATTGTGCAGGAGGAACCGGAAACATAAGCCGGCACACGGTCCGTTTGGACAGTTGTTAATCAAAGACCGCAATGGTTTCGGGGCAGGCGGATCCGGGATTGCGCGGGTGCATGCCCGCGTGAATCGCTGCATAGACAAACATCATAGCATTTGGTTCGTAAGGCATCGTGCGTTTCTGGTCCGGTACATCGGTGAGATGGGCCGGGACATCCTTTCTGTGAGTTTTGCACCATGCGGCAAGGGGTTCCCTGATCTGATCGCCGAACATATGCCAGGCATTTTCGCATATCTCAAAGAACTGTTTTTCCTCCTTGTGAGAAAGAACAGGAATCAGAAGCTCCGGGGCTCCGTTTTTGGTTGTGATAAATCGCCGTTCTTCCAGAAGGGGGATTGCCTGTATCATTCTTGTGTCAAGTCCGGCCTCATCAGGGTTGATCCCTTTTTGTATCAAATAGAAAAGCTTCAGCATGTTCAGCTCCACATCCTGAAACAGCGGGAATCCGTAGCCCCGATGCTTCTCATGGCTTGCCGGATCAAGTGAAGTTTCGTAGTTGTATAGCCTGAGGTTTACCGCGTTCAGGTAGCTGTCTATTGCTGTGCATCTTCTACCCGAAAGCATGTACTCCTCCTTCCCGCGCTTGTCCTCCGGAACCTTGTAATTTTCAGGATAAATGGTTGCAAAGGCGATCCATTGTCCGCCGTTCGGGCGAAGGGGAAAGATCTGTTTTCTTTCCCGAATGCGTTCCATGCATTCATAAAGTCCGCTTTCCGCAATCTGTATCATCATAAACCGCTCGAGGCGCTCGCTGTAAAAGGGCGTTTGCCGAAGCTGCCGGATGGCATCCTCCAGCGGCTTTGTATATGCCTGAATATGTTTTTCAACGAACGCCTCTTCCTCATGAATATACGTTACAAAGTCGGCCGCATGATAGATAATAAAGTCGGTATACACTTTGCCGTCCCCCATGCGTTTCATCAGTTCGCCGTCAACAAACTTTTGGATGACCGGTTCGGTATACGCGGCCGCGACGCCGATTGCCTTGGAGAGGTCACTTACCGTAATCGGTTTTTCGTAGGCGAGTATTAATAGATTTTGTGCCAGCAGATCGCCTTCTGTCAGCGAAAACGGCTCTCCGTTCATGCCGGAGATACCGCTGTTTCTTAAAATCAGCTTCTGCGGCAGATAGCTTGTCTCCTGATATTTTTCCATATTCTCAATCCCTTTCCTCAACTGTTTTCTGCCAAAGTCCAGACGGCTTTTTACCGTACCTGCCGGCAAACCAAGCTCCGCGGCAATCTCTTTTACGCTCTTATTATGAAAATAGTGTTTTACAATAACCGAGCGGTATGACCCGGCAAGATAAACCAGTTCCCGCCTGATATGTTCCGCCTCCTCCCTGCGGGTGGAAATCTCCGTAAGGTCCGTGGGATCGGCAATATCGAAATCCTCCCCTATGGTTATGGTCGGAAGACGGTATTTGCGGCGGAGCATATCATAATATTTCCGGGTCAGCAGGGTCGCCAAAAATGCGCGCGGATTGTCAATGACGCCTCCCTGGTCCAAATATACGAGGGCGGACAGCATGGTTTCCTGCGTGATGTCCTGTGCATCGGAGAGATCACCGCATTTTGCGATTGCCATTGACAGTATATATTCCGTTTCGCCTGCAATTTGATTCTTTGACATTTTATTTCCATCCTGTTTGAAAGCTTTCACTTATTATGTCGCCGAATTGGGCAGGAGGTTTGATCCTTTGGAAAATTTTTTGAAATAATTATTTCTTTGAGTGGCTCCGAAAGGTGATGAGAATGTGCGAAAAGCCGAATACCGCAGAGGATATCACAAGAGCCCAGTGGCCTAATGTGATGCCGCTGATCAAAAAAATAAGGGCAGGGATTATGGCTAAAGCCAGGGCTCTGCGCAGAGTTTGCTTTTTGAAATAAAAGCCCCATGTGATGATATAGAAAAGGAGCATAAGGGCATTTGCCGACAGATAGATTACCATATGCGCCACAGTGCGAAAGCCGAAGGCAGATATGCCAATCGGAAAGATCAGGAGAACGATGGACAGGAATCGGCTGACCTGTTCGATGATCTCCAAAAATTTGTTGTGGTATCCATGTTCTGTGTGCTGCCCTTTGGCATAGATCAGGTTGGGGATCAGCATGACAGCGATGATTACCGTTCCCAAAACATTGATCCAGCCAAATTCCATTATGCGCTCCCCCTCTGAATTTGTTACTATTCACAGGCTCGATAAGTTCTTGCAGGCTGTGAATAGTAACTTGAATTTCATAAAACTGCGGGCAACAGGACTTGAACCTGCACGTCGTGGACACCAGAACCTAAATCTGGCGCGTCTG
>CAZNQZ010000271.1:0-3432 GCA_964575245.1 uncultured Lachnobacterium sp.
CCGTCCACGCGGTCGCGATGATGATGTCGATTGCCCTGCGCTTTATCCCGATTCTTCTCGAGGAGACGGACAAGATCATGAAGGCGCAGATGGCGAGGGGGGCAGACTTTGAACACGGCAATCTGTTCCAGAGGGCGAGAAACATGATCCCTCTTTTGATTCCGCTTTTTGTGTCGGCATTCCGGCGGGCGGACGACCTGGCGATGGCGATGGAGGCGCGCTGCTACAGCGGCGGCGCGGGGCGCACGAAGATGAAGCCGCTAAAGTACGGGAAAAATGATCGTCTGGCGTATCTGCTGGATTTTGTGTTTCTCGGGCTTGTGATCGGCGCGAGAATTCTTTTTCTGATATGAGAGTAAAATTAGTCGTGGCATATGACGGCACAAATTACTGCGGCTGGCAGCTCCAGCCAAACGGTGTGACCGTCGAGCAGAAAATCAACGAGGCGCTCACGGCCCTTTTGGGTGAAGAGATTCATGTGACCGGAGCGAGCCGCACGGATGCGGGTGTGCACTCACTGGGGAATGTGTGTGTCTTCGACACGGATACCCGCATACCTGCGGAGAAGCTTTGCTATGCCATAAACCAGCGTCTGCCGGAGGATATCGTGGTTCAGGACTCCTGTGAGGTTCCTCTTTCTTTTCATCCCCGTTATGCGAAGAGCAGAAAGACCTATGAGTACCGTATTTTAAACCGCAGATTCCGCCTCCCGGGAAGAAGGCTGGATACTTATTTTTACTATTATCCCCTGGACGTGAAGAGCATGGATGAGGCGGCGCGGCTTTTGGAGGGTGAGCATGATTTCAGGAGCTTCTGTGCCGTGAATGCACAGGTCAAAACGACAGTCAGGACAATATCCTGCTGTTCTGTGCGCTGGGAGTAGGTTATGTTCATTTTCGGTGTTAGGGGCTGGGGTTTTCTCTACAATATGGTGCGCATTAGCGCGGGAACCCTTATCCGGGTGGGGGCGGGTGAGGTGAATCCGGAGCAGATTGCGGAGATTCTTTCCGCCCGTGACCGGGCAGCGGCGGGGCCGACAGCACCAGCCCACGGACTCACGATGGTTGGGATTGACTATGAAACAGCGGGAGCATTTTTTTCTTGACAGATGGAAAAAGGCATACTATAATAGGTAAGTCTGTGAGAGTATGTAAATGTGAGCCAAAGCCCCGGCGAGCATTTGCCATAGAGAGTTACGGGAAATCGTAGCTTCAGGAATCAACGAGCAGAGAAGAAGGAGCGTCCGGACATACGAGCCTTTGTTGCTGCTTATCGCAACGCTTTATTGATCAAGGAGGAAAAACCATGAAGACATTTATGGCGAGCACTGCTGCCGTCGAGAGAAAATGGTATGTAGTCGATGCAGAAGGCAAGACCTTAGGACGTTTGGCATCTGAGGTTGCAAAGGTATTGAGAGGAAAAAATAAGCCGATCTTCACTCCGCACATTGACACCGGAGATTATGTGATTATCGTGAATGCGGAGAAGGTTAAGGTGACAGGGCGCAAGCTGGATCAGAAGATTTATTACCGGCATTCCGGGTATGTGGGCGGACTCAGATCGACGACTCTCCGCGAGATGCTGGCGAATCATCCGGAGCGCGTCATTGAGCACGCGGTGCGGGGAATGCTCCCGAAGGGACCACTTGGAAACAAGATGTACACCAAGCTTTTTGTGTATGCAGGACCGGAACACAAGCATGCAGCACAGAAGCCGGAAGCTTTAACATTCTAAGAGGAGGGAACGAAGTTGGCGAATTCAGCAAAGTATTACGGAACGGGAAGAAGAAAATCATCGGTTGCCAGAGTGTACTTAGTACCGGGCAGCGGCAAGATTACGATCAATAAAAGAGATATTGACGAGTACCTTGGGCTTGAGACTCTCAAGGTGGTCGTCCGTCAGCCCCTTGTGGCGACTGAGAATACGGACAAATTCGATGTCAAGGTAAATGTGAAGGGCGGCGGTTACTCCGGCCAGGCGGGAGCGATTCGTCACGGCATTGCCCGTGCTCTGCTGCAGGTGGACAGTGATTACAGACCGGTATTGAAATCTGCCGGTTTCCTGACCAGAGATCCGCGTATGAAGGAGCGCAAGAAGTACGGTCTCAAGGCGGCGAGACGCGCACCGCAGTTCTCCAAGAGATAAGCAGCTATTTGCGAACAGAAAAGAAAAACCCACAGGACAAATTTTGCCTGTGGGTTTTTATTTATGCGCAGGGGCGCGTAGGGAATTCAGCAGCTTTGCTGCTCGCGCCCCGCGCGGCGAGTAGGGTCGAAAACTCTCCCCTACTCGATTGGATTAAATGTATCCTGTCTCAGCGCAGATATGCGCCAAGCTCCAAAAGTTTTTGCTGCGCATCGAGAATTTCTCCCTCCGTGCCCTGCCAGCTGTCTAAATCCTCGCTGATCAGAGGCAGCAGACGATCGGACAGATTGGACAAAAATTTGATTATGACTGAACCGGAGGCTCCCGCCAGCGCTGCCGTCAGAGTTTCGTTGTCTGTGTTGCGCAGAATCGTCTGAATCTCGAAATCCCCCAGATCTGCGAAGCTTTCCAGCAGGTCTGTGTGATCCGAGTACATTTTCTTTTCCATGTATTTTTCCAGAATTTCTTGTCGGTTAAGCCGCAGGCTTTCACTCATGGCGCTCTTTTTCTTCCGATACTCCATTCCGATATAGGAAAAAATCCATTCCTCTATGATTACAGGGGATTCTCCGGAAAATATTTTTTTCAGCACAGCCGTCACCATGCGCCCCTCTGTCTGGTTTTCCGCCGGAAGAGCTGCGGCATAATTCTCCAGAAGAGAGAAGGGCAGCTCTACGCCCGCTTTTTTCATGTATAAATCCATTGTAAAGGAAATGGCAAAGGCAAGAAATTTGCTGTCTCCTTTCAATTGGGAAACAGCTGACTCCATGGCCAGCAGGCCCTCTGCCCGGCTGATTTCGCTGCATCTGAGCAAATCATCCCCAATCACGGCCAGACGGCATTTTTCCTCGTTGTAGCCTCCCAGCCGTTTCAGCTTTCCCGGCGGCCTGCCCACCAGCTCGTCGATACTGCAATCGAAGAAGTCTGCCAGCGCCCACAGCATTTCTATACCCGGGATGGATTGATTGCATTCCCATTTGGAGACGGCGGCGGGGCTGATGTTGAGTACCATTGCCAGCTGCTCCTGTGTCATCCGTTTTGCCATGCGAAGGGCGTAAATTTTCCCTCCCATGGCAATTCCCGGGCGTGTCAGACCGTTGTAATCCATTTTCGTACATTCTGTTTTTTCCATATCTGCTCCTTTCCTGTCTTTCTATGATACAGTTTAGTGGATCGCCTTTTTCCTGTCAAAGGATAGCTATTCTACTTTATCATCCGGCGGTTGAGAATTGTCTGTGTGCGTATTTTTGGAAAATGCCGTAGCTTTGAGTTGACAACTGTTTTCAT
>CAZNQZ010000272.1:0-1921 GCA_964575245.1 uncultured Lachnobacterium sp.
TGAAGCCGCTGATTCGCAATCTCATGCGCATGAGCGCTTACCAGATTCTTTTTATGGATGCGGTTCCGGATTCCGCCGCCTGCGATGAGGCGGTGCGATTGGCAAAAAAGCGCGGTTTTTTGGGTCTGTCCGGCTTTGTAAACGGCGTGCTCCGGAGCGTTGCGCGGGAGGGAGCACATGTGGAATGGCCGGACGCGGACAGACAGCCGCTCGCGGCGCTCAGTGTCCGCTATTCCGTCCCGGAATGGATTGTCGGGCTGTGGGCGGAGCGCTACGGTCTGGAACAGACGGAGCGCATCCTGTCCGGATTTTCGGGGGAGCAGCCGCTGTCCGTGCGGGTGAATCTGCAGAAAACGACTCCGGAGGAGCTTTTGAGGGAGCTTGAGTCGGAGGGGCTTAAGGTGCAGCCGGCAAAGTCGCTGCCCTACGCGTTCTCCGTGACCGGAGTGGATCATATGGGCGCCCTAAAGAGCTTTCGGGAGGGCAAATTCTATGTGCAGGATATCAGCTCCATGCGCGTGGCGGAGCTGGCCGGGGTGCGGGAGGGCGACCTCGTGATCGACGTGTGTGCCGCACCGGGCGGAAAGAGCCTGCATCTGGCGGAGCTTATGCGCGGGACAGGGCTTGTGGAGGCGCGGGATCTGACGGACTACAAGGTGGCCCTGATTCGGGAAAATATCGCGCGTCACGGCGCAAAAAACGTGCGGGCTGTGCGGATGGACGCAACGGTGCACGATCAGTCTTCTGTGGAGCGGGCGGATGTGCTGATCTGTGACCTGCCGTGCTCGGGGCTGGGCGTGCTCGGAAAGAAGCCGGAGATCCGGTATCGGATGACGCCGGAGAAAATGCGGGAGCTTGTGCTTTTACAGAGGCAGATCCTCGGCTGTGTGCAGGATTATGTCAGGCACGGCGGCGCGCTGGTGTACAGTACCTGCACGATCAACGGCGGGGAGAATGAGGAGAACGTGGCGTGGTTTTTGCGGGAGTTTCCCGAGTATGAGCTGCTCTGTGAGGAGCAGCTGTTTCCGGGAGGGGAAAACAGGGACGGTTTTTTCCTTGCAAAGCTTTTGCGCCGATAGACAGCGGGGATGAGGAAGTGAACGAAAAAAAGGACGTAAAATCCATGACGCTGGCGGAGCTGTCAGATTTTGTCGCGGGGCTGGGCGAGAAGCCGTACCGGGCAAAGCAGCTGTACGAGTGGATGCACATCCGGGGAGCAGAGGATTTTTCCGGGATGACCAACCTGTCAAAGAACCTCCGGGGGCAGCTGGAACGGGAGGCATGTCTGACCGTACTGCGCCAGGAGGCCGTGCAGGTTTCTGCCCTCGACGGCACGCGCAAATATCTGTTTGCGCTGAGTGACGGCAATGTCATTGAGAGTGTGTTCATGCGCTACAGACACGGGAACTCGGTGTGTATTTCCTCCCAGGTGGGCTGCCGCATGGGCTGCAGATTCTGTGCCTCCACACTGGATGGGCTTGTCAGAAATCTGACTCCCGCAGAGATGCTCGATCAGATCTACCGTATCGGAAGGGATACCGGGGAGAGGATTTCCCATGTGGTGGTGATGGGAACCGGGGAGCCTCTGGACAATTATGAGAATCTGCTCCGTTTTCTGGTCCTTCTCACGGACGGGAACGGGCTGCACATCAGCCAGCGCAATGTGACGGTGTCCACCTGCGGGATTGTCCCCCGCATACGTCTTCTTGCGGACGAAAAGCTGTCCATCACGCTGGCGCTCTCCCTGCACGCCTGCAGTCAAAAGAAACGCGCCGGCCTGATGCCGGTTGCCAATAAATATGTGCTCTCCGAGGTGCTGGACGCCTGCGCCTATTATTTCGCACAGACCGGGCGGAGAGTGACCTTTGAGTACAGCCTTGTGGAACATGTCAACGACGGTGTGGAGGACGCGAGGGAGCTT
>CAZNQZ010000272.1:1931-3411 GCA_964575245.1 uncultured Lachnobacterium sp.
CATGTCAACCTGATTCCGGTCAATCCGGTGAGTGAGAGGGAATACCGCCAGCCGAAGGAGGCGGCCGTCGGCCGCTTTCAAAAGATTTTGGAGGAGCGGGGAGTCGCAGTGACGGTCCGCAGGGAGTTAGGGCGTGACATCGACGGCGCCTGCGGGCAGCTCAGGAGAAAATATATCAATCAGACCATATGAGGGAGCAAAACTTGCATGGGGCTGGATTTTGTGGTAATATACTAGGAGCAAAAGAGTAAAGGAGCAGCAAGAGGGATGAGAACGTACTCCGTATCGGATACCGGCATTCTGCGCGAGATGAATCAGGATTTCTGTTTCGCGTCGGATCAGCCTGTCGGGAATCTCCCGAATCTCTTCATTGTGGCGGACGGCATGGGCGGTCATCGGGCGGGCGATTACGCATCCCGGTATACGACGCATCGGATCGTTGCCTCTGTGACCAGAAACAAGGAAAAAGAGCCGATATCGATCTTAAAAGAGGCAATCACAACCGCAAATCAGATCCTCATGGATGAGGCCAGGGAGGACGAGGACAAATTCGGCATGGGGACCACGATCGTCGCGGCGACGATACTGGACGACAGGCTCTGCGTTGCCAATATCGGCGACAGCCGCCTCTATCTTGTAAACGGCGGCATTCGTCAGGTGACGGTGGATCACTCCTATGTAGAGGAAATGATTCGCCTTGGCAAGGTGGACGCGAAGGCGGCGCGGGTGCATCCGAATAAAAATATTATTACGCGGGCGATCGGCGCCACAGAGGATGTGGAGGCGGATTTTTTTGAGGTGGAGCTCTCCGGTGAGGAACGCATTCTGCTCTGTACGGACGGACTGACAAACATGGTAGAGGATGCCGTCATCTGTGAGGTTATGCTCAGTGCCGGGACGCCTGAGAAGAAGGCAAGGCAGCTGGTGGATCTCGCCAATCAAAACGGCGGCAGGGACAATATAACAGTGGTAATCGTGGAACTATAAATTGAGGTGTAAGGATGTTGACAGATGGAACCTATCTTGCGGACCGGTATGAGATCCTAAACAGGATCGGAGCCGGCGGCATGTCCGATGTATATAAGGCAAAGGATCATATTCTTGGCCGTTATGTTGCAGTGAAGGTGCTGAAGGCGGAGTTCTCCGAGGATCGGAGCTTTGTCTCGAAATTTCGCACGGAGGCCCAGTCGGCGGCGGGGCTTGAGCACCCGAATATCGTCAATATTTATGATGTCGGCAGCGAGGATGGACGTCACTATATTGTAATGGAGCATGTCGAGGGCATTACGCTGAAAACCTATATTGAGAAAAAGGGCCAGCTGACCTTCAAGGAATCGGTGAGCATTGCGATTCAGGTGGCGCGCGGTATTGAGGCGGCGCACAACAAGCAGATTATCCACCGGGATATCAAACCGCAGAATATTATTATTTCCACCGAGGGCAAGGTGAAGGTCATGGATTTTGGTATTGCGAAGGCGGC
>CAZNQZ010000273.1:0-3388 GCA_964575245.1 uncultured Lachnobacterium sp.
CATTTTGCATAGGATATGATAAAAATATCACATAAAACAGATGTCAAAATGCAGGATTTGCCATTTAATTATTCATAGCGCATGGGAGAGCGGTATGGTATGGATCTGTTTGATTACATGAGAGAACAGAATATGAAAAAGGAGTCCCCGCTGGCCTCCAGACTGCGCCCGACGACACTGGAGGAGGTGGTTGGGCAGCAGCATATCGTGGGGAAGGATAAGCTTCTCTATCGGGCCATCAAGGCGGATAAGCTGAGTTCTATCATCTTTTACGGGCCTCCGGGAACAGGGAAGACGACGCTGGCGCGTGTGATTGCGAATACGACCAGCGCAGAGTTCACACAGATCAACGCGACGGCAGCCGGGAAAAAGGATATGGAGGCCGTCGTGGAGGCTGCGAAGGACAGTCAGGGCATGTACGGGAAAAAGACCATACTGTTCATTGACGAGATTCATCGGTTTAACAAGGGACAGCAGGATTATCTGCTCCCGTTTGTGGAGGACGGAACGATTATTCTGATCGGAGCCACGACAGAGAATCCGTATTTTGAGGTGAACAGCGCACTTCTGTCCCGGTCGGTTATTTTTGAACTCAAAAAACTGACCAGCGAGGACATCAAGGTGCTTCTGCTTCGGGCAATCCATGACTGTGAGAAGGGCATGGGCGCCTGTCAGGCACAGATTGACGAGGACGCGCTGGAATTTCTCGCGGATGTGGCGAACGGGGATGCGCGGGCGGCGCTCACCGCGATTGAGCTCGGGATACTGACGACGGAGCGCAGTGACGACGGCGTCATCCACATCACGCTGGATGTGGCGTCGGAGTGCATCCAAAAGCGCGTTCTCTCTTACGAGAAGGACGGCGACAACCACTACGACACGATCTCTGCTTTTATCAAGAGTATGCGGGGTTCCGATCCGGATGCCGCCGTCTATTATCTGGCCCGGATGCTGTATGCGGGCGAGGACGTGAAATTTATTGCGAGGCGGATTATGATTCTCGCCTCGGAGGATATCGGCAATGCGGACCCCATGGCAATGGTGGTGGCGGCCTCCGCCGCACAGGCTGTCGAGCGGGTGGGAATGCCGGAGTCGCAGATCATTCTGGCGCAGGCGGTGACCTACATGGCAAGCGCACCGAAGAGCAACTCGGCGGTGAATGCCATCGAGAAGGCGATGCGCGTGGTTAAGGAGACGAGGACGCCGCCGGTTCCGGCACATCTGCAGGATGCCCACTACGGGGCTGCGGAAAAGCTGGGACACGGGATTGGATATAAATACGCACACAACTATAAAAATCATTATGTGAGGCAGCAATATCTGCCGGACGGCCTGACCGGCGAGGTGTTCTATGAGCCCTCCGAAAACGGGTACGAGGCCAAAATCCGGGAGTATTTTGCCATGATTCACGAAGACCCGGAGGAGTAGGACGAAAGGAGAAAACGGTTATGAAATCCTATCAGGAGATGTCAAAGGAAGAACTGCTGAGAGAAAAAGAGGCCCTGGAGGCAGAGTATCGGAGGATTCAGGGCATGGGCCTGAATCTGGATATGTCGAGGGGAAAGCCCTCAGCGGAGCAGCTGCAGCTCTCGGAGGATCTTTTGGATGTGATCAATTCCAGAAGGGTCTTAAAGAGCGAGGACGGAATCGACGTGCGCAACTACGGGACGCTGGAGGGTATCCCGGAAGCGCGGAGGCTGATCGGGGAGATGCTGGGCTGTGATCCGGAACAGGTGATCATTTACGGAAATTCCAGCCTGAATATTATGTACGATCAGATTGTACGCGGGGAGTTGAGCGGATATATGGGCAGCACACCCTGGTGCAGGCTGGACAAGGTGAAATTTTTGTGCCCGGTTCCGGGTTATGACCGGCATTTTGCGATCACGCAGGAATTCGGAATTGAGATGATCAACATCCCCATGACGCAGAGCGGGCCGGATATGGATCTTGTGGAGCAGTATGTAAACAGTGATCCGGCGGTCAAGGGAATCTGGTGTGTGCCAAAGTACTCCAACCCGCAGGGGGTGGTATACTCGGATGAGACGGTGAGGCGTTTTGCGGCGTTAAAGCCTGCGGCGGCCGACTTCCGCATTTTCTGGGATAATGCCTACGTGGTGCACCACCTCTACGAGGACGGGCAGGCGGAGATTCTGAACATACTGGAGGAGTGTGAAAAGGCGGGAAACCCCGACATGGTGTTCCAGTTCTGCTCCACGAGTAAGATTACGTTCCCGGGCTCCGGCATTGCGGCGCTCTCCGCATCGCCGGCAAATATTGCGGACATCAAAAAACGTCTGAGCATTCAGACCATCGGCCACGACAAGATCAACCAGCTGCGCCATGTCGCGTACTTCAGGGACATGGATGCAGTTCGCGGGCATATGAAAAAGCACGCGGATATCATGCGTCCGAAATTTGAAATGCTGGAGGAGCTGTTCGGCGCTGAACTGTCCTCCCGCGGAATCGGAAGCTGGGTGAACCCGAAGGGGGGTTATTTTATCTGCTTCGAGTCGCTTTCGGGCTGTGCGAAGGCGATTGTGGATAAGTGTAAGCAGGCTGGAGTCATACTGACGGGAGCGGGAGCGCCCTTCCCCTATGGCCGGGATCCCGAGGACCGGGTACTGCGCATCGCGCCGACCTACCCGTCGCTGGAGGAGCTGAGACAGGCGGCGTCGGTCTTTGTCATTGTCGTGCGCCTCGTGAGCGCGGAAAAGCTTATCTCGGAAAAATAAATTAATATTTAATATAATTTAAATTTAATTTATACTTGTTAACACTAGTATTTGCCGAAAAAATGTATGGACTAAGGACGATGAATTCATGACGAGACGAGAGAGAGCGATGAGCTTGTTCGAGAGAGGTTACAACTGTACACAGGCTGTTGTGCTGGCGTTTTCCGACCTGTTTGAGCTTCCGGAGGAGACGCTGGCACAGATGGTCTCCTCCTTCGGGGGCGGCATGGGGCGTCTGCGGGAGGTGTGCGGAAGCATGTCCGGCGTATTTTTTGTGACGGGGATGCTGTACGGATACCACGAGCCGAAGGATTTTGAGGGCAAGAAGGCACTCTACGCCAAGGTGCAGGAGCTGGCGTCCCGTTTCGAGGAAAAGAATGGATCGATTGTGTGCAGGGAGCTTTTGGGTCTGGATCACAGGCGCGATGAGCCGGTTCCGCAGGAGCGCACGCCGGAGTATTACAGGAAACGTCCCTGCAAAGAGCTGATCGGCTGTGCGGCGGAGATTCTGGATCAGTTCATCGCGGAACAGCAAAATTAAAAAATTTCCATTTAGGTCTTTACAAATTTCAAAAAATATGTATGATAGGAGTTACCCTATTTTGCATTTCGGAAGATTTATGCATATGCTGTCATATGCATTTTTCTTATGT
>CAZNQZ010000274.1:0-3368 GCA_964575245.1 uncultured Lachnobacterium sp.
GGAATATAGCAATATCCTGTATTTGGACGGGGACAGGGCAAAGCGGCTACATCCGTACAAGCTGCTGACGCAAATGGATGCAATGATTACCGACTACTCCTCCATTGTATTTGATTACATGCTTCTTGACCGTCCGATTGCGTGGGTGTTAGAGGACAGAGAGCACTATAAAATTGAGTATCTTATGGACAATCCGGAGGAATACATGCCGGGGGCTAAGATTTATACCTTGGAGGATCTGCTTCTTTTTCTGGCGGATGTGGACAAAGGCGCGGACCCGTATCAGAGAGAGCGAAGGGAAATCTGTGCAAGATGCAATCCGCCCTTTGAGGGGCACGGATGTGAGCGCCTTGTACAGGCATTGGGTTTATAAGGAGATACCATGAACATAGCATTATTGACGGCGGCCGGAGCCGGAACACGGATGGGACAGGATGTCCCCAAGCAGTTTTTGACTGTAAACGAAAAACCAATTATTGCCTACACTATGGAAGCGTTTCAGAGTCATCCGGAGATTGATGAGATCCTTGTTGTGTGTCTGGATGAGTGGCAGCCAGTGCTGAAGGCGTATGCGAGGCAGTTCAACATATCCAAGCTGCTGCGAACAGTGCCCGGAGGGGCAAGCGGACAGGAATCTATTTACAATGGCATTATGGATCTCGCGAGGGATCATGAGGGCAGTGATCTGATTCTGGTCCATGACGGGAATCGTCCGTTTGTCTCGGAACGCATAATTTCCGACTGTATTAGAACAGCCCGTCTTTACGGGGACGCTGTTGCGGCGATCCCCTGCCATGAGGCAATGGTGCTTACGGAGGACGGGGTGATTTCGGCGGGGAATATCGACCGGGACCGCCTGAAGCGCACGCAGACACCGCATGGTTTTACGCTGGGAAAGATGTGCGAGCTCCACAGGGTTGCGAAAGAAAAAGGTATCGCGAATACGACGGCAACCTGTACGCTGATGATGGAGCTTGGAGAGCCGGTGCACTTTTATGACGGCTCGGAGAAAAACATCAAGCTGACGACGTTGGATGACATGGATATTTTTAAGGCGCTGCTGCTGGCGAAACGATCTGAATGGCTCAAGGGATAGGGGATATGAAGCTCTGTGAAAATGACTTATACAAAAAAAGCATAGAGAAGACTGCCAAGGCCTTTGCCTTTTGGGATAGGCTCAGCGGTAAATGCATTCTGGCGGCGGGGGCGACCGGCTTGATCGGAAGATACCTGATCGACCTTATCATGTACGAAAATTTCGCAGAGGGGCTGAACTGCACTGTTACGGCGGTCAGCCGCAATGCTGCTGCCGCAGGGGAAATGTTTTCCCGACAGTATTGGGAAACAGGGTGTTTTCAGTATATTGCTCATGATATCAGTCTGCCGTTGCAAAAGAATTTGCCTGAACGTTTGGATTATGTGCTGAATCTTGCGAGCAATACCCATCCTCTGGCTTATGCTAAGAGGCCGGTTGAGACAATCATCGCCAATGTGTATGGGACAAAGAATCTGCTTGACCTCTGTGCGGATAAGAAGAATGTGCGTTTTGTGCTTCCATCCTCTGTTGAGATTTACGGTGAAAACCGGGGGCACAGCGAATTGTTCCGGGAGGAGGATATGGGATATCTTGACCCAAACACGCTCCGGGCAGGCTATCCGGAGAGCAAGAGGGTATGCGAGTCGCTGAGCCAGGCATACCTGCAGGAAAAGGGAGTGGATGTTGTGATTGTAAGACTGCCCCGTATCTTTGGCCCGACGATGGGTGCAGATGATTCCAAGGCAGTTGCGCAGTTCATAAAGAAGGCGGTCAATGGTGAAAATATTGTTCTGAAAAGTGACGGCAGTCAATATTATTCCTTTTTGTATGTGCCGGATGCAGTGACCGGGCTTTTGACAGCAATGCTTTTGGGGAAACAGGGGGGTGCGTACAACCTTGCAAGTGCAGACTGCGACAAAAGGCTGAAGGAAATGGCGGAACTGTGTGCTGCAAATGGGAATGGAAGGGTGGTCTGCGAGTATCCGGATGACGTAGAGAGCCGCGGGTACAGTACGGCTACGCTTGCCCGCCTTGACGGGACAAAGGCACAGGCTCTGGGCTGGTCTCCTGTATTTTCCATTGAGGAGGGGCTGGATCAGACCATTCACATACTGCGGGAAACCTAGGGAAACGCTGATTAAAGCGTTTCCCGCGCCGGATTTGCGCTGCGGAGCAGCAAATTCCAAAGCAAATCCGTGCGCATCCGCCGGAGGCTCTGAGGAAGCGATGATTTAATCAGCGCTTCCCTAGAAACAGGAAGGACTCGGTATGTGAGGGACAGAGAGGAGGGCGGGATATGAGACTGCAGGATGTCACGGAGGATGAATTTGTTTCGGCTGTGAAGGAAAAGAATCAGGGAATTGTCATTTACGGGGCGGGGGTCATAGGGAAAAATGTGGCGCCAGCGTTTATTGAGGAGCGCGGACTGGAGGATGCTGTCCTGTTTATCGCGGATGTCGATTCCCGGCTGCATGGATTGCGGATACGTGCTGGAAAGCGTGAGATTGAGATATGCGATCCGGAAAGAATGGACGGGATAAAAAAATCCTTTGCAGTTTTACTTACCGGAAGCAGATATGAACCTATATTAAGGGATCTGGGGCAAAGAGAGGCGTTGTCTGATGCGGATGTCTATGTCCTGCCGCAGATGCTGGTAAAGAAATGCAGGCATTTTGAAAAAAAGAATATCGAACAGTATTTTCCGGAGGCGGTTATACCAAAGACAATCCATTATTGCTGGTTCGGGCGCGGCGCGCTCCCGGATGACTTAAAGCGTTACAGGGAATCGTGGGAGAAATTTTGTCCGGATTACCAGATCAGAGAGTGGAATGAGGACAATTATGACGTAGACAGGCAGACGTTTACCAGAGAGGCATATCGGCATAAGAAGTGGGCGTTTGTATCGGATATGGCAAAGCTTGAGATTCTGTATCAGCATGGAGGAATCTATTTGGATACGGATGTGGAGCTGATTCGTCCGTTGGATGAGCTTTTGTACCAGCCGGGCTTTGTCGGGGTTGAAAAGTGGGGGATGATTAATATCGGCGGAGGTTGCGGGGTGGTCCCGAAACATCCGATGATGAAGGAAATCCTGGAGTATTACAGGCAGGTGGTATCTGGTCAGGGGGACAGGGCCGTGGTTCTGGAGTCCAGTGGAAACTATGAATCAAAGCCATTGCTGGATCATGGCTTTAAGCCCAATAATACGGTTCAGACGATAAACGGCATGACCGTTTATACGTCCGATTTTTTTCATCCGTATGATTATATGAGCGGGGAGCTCTGTGTTACAGAGAACACCTGTGCGATTCATCATTTTACACAGAGTTGG
>CAZNQZ010000275.1:0-3327 GCA_964575245.1 uncultured Lachnobacterium sp.
TCCGTCAGTATGACCGAATTCGGGCGCAGGTGGCACATGACATTAGGCGGCTGGTTCCGCGACTATCTCTATATCCCGTTGGGAGGCAACCGCGTGTCGAAGTTCAGGCAGTTTGTCAATATATTTGTTGTGTGGCTTGCGACCGGGCTATGGCACGGAGCCGCATGGAATTATGTGGTATGGGGGCTGTATTTTGCTGTGCTCCTGCTATTGGAAAAATTCCTGCTGAAGGGGTTTTGGGACCGGCATCGGATTGCGGGAAGGATTTATTTCCTTGTGTTCGCTTCATTTAGCTTTGTGATATTTCATGCGGACGACATGTCGGTCGCGGTTTCGCGGCTTGTCGGTATGTTCGGCGGCGGGGGGATTTCTTTTGCGACGGACTATGGACTGTACTGTCTGCGGAACTACGCAGTCATTCTTGTGGTAAGTGTGCTTGGGGCGACGCCTCTGGCGGCCCGGGGATTTCGTCGGCTGCAGGAGAATCGGCAGGGAGCGGTAATCTGCGGCGTGGCGGAGCCGGTGGGCCTTGCACTGATCCTCATTGTCGCCACAGCGTTCCTGGTGAACGGCTCCTACAACCCGTTCCTGTATTTCAGATTTTGAGAGGAGACAGCTATGAATCAACGAAAATCACAGATAGCGATCATTGTCATCCTGTCGATTCTCCTCTTTGGGCTGGCTGTTTTCGCCTGGGTGAAGCCTGCGGATGAATACTCGCCCGGTGAGCGGAGAAAACTGAGCCAGCGCCCCGGGCTCACGGCAGAGGGGCTATTTGCAGGCGGGGACAAGAGCTTTATGAAAAAATTTGAGGACTATGCGACCGATCAGTTTCCGCTGCGGGACGAATTCCGCACCGTATATTCCGTGACCAGCCTGTATGCGCTGGCAAGGAAGGAGATCAACGGCATATATCTGCGGGGAAACCATGCGGTCAAGGTCGAATATCCGCTGGATCAGGTGTCCATCGACTGGGCGCTGGAGCGCTTTGCGGATTTGAATACCCGATTTTTTAAGGATCGGCAGGTCTATCTGTGCGTGATACCGGACAAAAACTATTTTCTGGCCAAAGAGAGCGGGCACCCGTCTCTGAACTATGAGGACTTGTTTGCTGAGCTTCGGGAGCAGGCGGCGTATGCCACGTTTGTAGATGTGACCGGGCTTTTGGAGGCGGGGGATTACTATTATACAGACACCCACTGGAGACAGGACAAAATTGCGGATGTGGCGGAATATCTGGCCCGGCAGATGGGAGTTGAGGCATACGACTCTTACCGTACCGTAACGCTGGATACGCCTTTTTATGGAGTCTATTATGGACAGGCGGCACTTCCGCTTGCACCGGACAGCCTGACCTATCTGACGAATGATGAGATGGAGGGGCTGGCGGTTCTGTGCCTGGACAACGGCGCGCCGGAAGAGAATCCGTTGTACGATCTGGAAAAGGCGGCAGGGAGGGATGGCTATGAGCTGTTTTTGTCCGGTTCAAAGGCACTGATCACTCTGGAGAATCCAGATGCGGCATCGGATAAGGAGCTTGTCATCTTCCGTGATTCCTTCGGCAGTAGTCTCGCGCCGCTCCTGACCCATGGCTACCGCAAGGTGACACTGGTGGACATCCGCTATATTTCCCCTGTGTACCTGGGAAATTTTGTGAATTTTGAAAATGCGGACATTTTGCTTTTATACAGCACAACGCTTTTGAATGACAGCCGGAGACAGCTGATGAAGTGATGCCGGAATTCGCTGTTTTATTATTAACGCGGCGGAGGAGCAATTTCCCTGAGCTCTGTCAGAGTGTATTCATTGGAGTCGCAGCACAGCGAGATGATATAATTCTTTAGCCGGAATGTGACAAGCTTTGCGGTGAGAGCCGGGTCTTCCATAACGTCGAAGGAGCGCAGATCCACCGTGAGTCCGTTTCCGGTAAACTTTGAGAAGGCTTCCTTGCGTGTCCAGACCTCACAGAAACGATCGTCCGGATCAGAGACTTCCTGTGTGACATAGGAGGCCTCTTTTTTTGCAAAAAAGCGCTCGGCGATTCTGCGTGCATCCTTGTGTGGTCTGCAGCGCTCGATATCAATCCCCACTGGGGTGTCCGCTACCGCCAGCGCAAGAGCATTCCGCGTGTGCGACCAGTTGAAGAAAAAATCCTCATGTCCGACAAGGAAGGGTTTCCCGTGCCCCGACACCGAGAAATGAAGCGCGGAGTTGGGCAGCAGGAGGCGCTCGCAGGCGATCCGGCGAAGCAGCAGCTCCGGGCACAGGCATAAAATGCGGTTTGGAACGGAGGAAATTCGCGTGGCGCGCGCACGCCTCTCTTCGGAGACGAGGGGCAGAAACGGTTCATAGTCCGTCCAGACTGCGTTCTCCGGCAGTTGATAGAAAAATATGTCTGTCATATGGCATCCTCTGTTTTGATGTTGCGAGTCACAGTCTTCCGTTGCCGCATCTTCGATGCTCCGGTCCCGTTCCTTACAGAGCTCAAACTGTTGTATGGGTGGAGTCATAATGCGGGTGAGGAAAGATGCAGGATAGCTCCTCCCAGCGCCGCTGCCTCCTCCGCATTGTGCGTCACGGCCAGAAGCGTGCGCTTGCCTTTCTCCCGCAGTACATAGCGGATGACCTGCTGTCTGGTGGCGGCGTCCAGACCGGTAAACGGTTCATCCATCAGCAGAAGATCGCTGTCGGAGAGGACAGCGCGCACGATTGCGACGCGGCGTTTCATGCCGCCGGAGAGCTCTGCCACTCGTCTGCCTGCCACATCGGAGAGTCCGACCGCGTCCAGATGCGCGAGGACTCTCGACTCGCTCACGGGTGTGTGATTTGGGTAACAGCCACGGCAGCAGCCGAGCCTGACATTTACCTTTGCGGAGAAATCCTCGCACAGGCGGTCCTCCTGAAAGACCATGGATATCCTTTGCTCCCCGGCCCCGGTGATTTTGCCTGAGCAGGGCGCAAGGAGACCGGACAGGAGTCGCAGCAGGGTGGTCTTGCCGCAGCCGCTCCCCCCCATAAGGCACAGAGTGGTTCCGCCCGGCACTTCCATGGAGAAATCCGCGAACACCCTGTGCTCCCCGAAGCAAAAATCCAAATGTTCTAGTTTAATATCCATAACAGCCGCTCCAATTTTTTATAAAAGAGTTTGAACAGCGCAACCAGCGTTTTTTCAAAAAGGACGCTGACCAGCACGACGACGACAGTCCAGGCAAACAGCTCCGGTGTTGCCAGATATATATTGGCTGGGTATAGCATATTCCCGATCGAGCCCGCAGGGGTTCCGATGACCTCCGCCGCCACGCCCGCCTACAACGCCATGCCGACGGA
>CAZNQZ010000276.1:0-3303 GCA_964575245.1 uncultured Lachnobacterium sp.
ATATTTTGTGTCATATACTGGGATTGGCACGGAGCTTGAAAAACGCAAGGTTCCGTCCATTGTGGATTATTTTCATGCTTTGGATTATGATACGGTGGCGATTCATCCGTACGTGGGCAGCTTTTACGGCAGGAATACGATTTATCCGTCAATGGGTTTCGATAAAATAGTGTTTGAGGAGGATATGGATTATACGGATATTTACTCGTGCTATATTTCTGACGGGAGCCTTGCAAGGCAGATTATCAAAGAATTTGAAGAAAGTAAGGCCGAGAGGAGATTTATTTTTTCTGTCTCCATAGCGAACCATAGAAAAGGTCTTGACAGCAGACACGCTTCTCTTGAAGCCTATCCTTATCCGATTTCCGTGAAGCTTAACGGTTCTCTGGACGAAGAGGCTTATATGGAGCTTGTAAACTACATCAATGGAATTTATCTGGCAAGTGAAGCATTTGAACAGCTGACGGCTTATTTTGCGCAGGCGGAAGAGCCGGTAGTACTTTTGATGTATGGAGATCATATGCCTGGATTCACCAGGGAAGCTCTTAAATTGATGGGGTTGGATGGCAGGGATTCGGAGACGCAGAGACGTCAGTATTCTGTGCCGGTGCTGATGTGGAGCAACTTTCGCGCGGACAGGATGGAATTTGACGGTGAGAATATCAATTATCTCCCTCAGATATTGCTGGAGTATGCGGGACTTCCGGAATCGGATATGACGTGTATCCTCAGGCGGCAGAGAGAGGTTTTAAAAACAAACACACGCATGTGGGTAGCAGATGAGCAGGGGAGGGCCCTGCATTCATATAATGACAGACAGAGCGAGATCGTGAGGCACTTTAAGGTAGTAGATTATGATATTCTGTTCGGTAACGGTCCGCGCCGTGATAGCGTATGGCTGCCCCGCTTTTGAAGCGCACTTATTTAGTGATTTTGCCATTAATGGTTTCTGCAAAAATCGTATTGACAAAAAAAGGATTTCATGCATATAATGATTGTAGGAATAAGCGTAACCGGGAGAGATAGGAGGATTGCGATGCAGACGGCGGTGAAAGCGAAGGGCCTGGAGGAGATCCTGAGAGAGAGCCCGGCCCTGTCAGAAAAATATACATATCAGGAATACATGGACGGAAAAGCGGCTCCGCTCAATTCGGATGACCTGATTGAGATTGCCTATGCAAATTACAGGAAAGTGAAATACGGTCAGGCGTGAGGGCAAAGAAATGACGAAAAGGATGTTTTCCGATATTTTCGACAGTGAGATATTGCCCTTTATCCAGGAAATGCAGCAGAACAACACGCAGATTCAGATGAAAGATATACAGACCTGTAAGGAAGATATTTATCAGGCATACAGTGATTTAAACAGGCACCTGAAAAAATGATATTTCGGGATCAGAGTGTGGACAATGTATTGGACAGGCATAAGATCGCGGCCTGTATCTGCGCGGCCTTTTTGAAGGTATCGGTATTTTATAAAAACGAGATGGTCGAAAGAATTAAGGAGACGGGAGAGCGGGTGGAGGCTTATTTTTTTTATGCAAATGAGCTGGTCGCCTTTATGGCAGGATGCAGGTTTCTGTCCTTTTTTATGACCTCCGAGTGCATGGGGGACAGGAGCAGGGCGGAGCGGATCATCCGGGAGTTTCCCAAGCTGCCCCCGGTAAAGAGAAGCACTACGGATTGTTATAACTGTATCCTGTTTAATTTGTCCCAGATTAAAACCGATGAAATCGGCCTGGATCATTTTGACGTTTACAGCTATTCCATGTTCTTTTTCATGTTAGAGAGCTATTACAATGAGCAGGCGGTCAGCAATTAAAGGGCTTTTTGGCGGGCAGGGCTGACGCTGGAGGTTATGGGATTGGCCGGTACGATGAGTAGAATATAGGGAGAAATAAAATATTTTACAAATGTCCTACTGCAAAAATGCAAAAGTGACTGTCCCCTTGGCGGGGACGGTCTTTTTTTCATGTTTTTGCCGGAATGCTTTCATAATATCAGTTTTTTCGGAAATAATAGGGACAGGAAGGGCTGCAGCTATGGCCTGAAACCTTTCGCAGATTCTCCAAGTCTGCGAAAAAGAGCAGGAAATCTGACGGGCAAAGCCTTTTTATCCGGCCTGACCATAAATCTGACCATAAAATACGGAAAGGCTGTCCATGTATTTGCGTTTGGTATCCATGGAGGGATGTACATAGCGGTTCAGGGTAATCTGCACGTCCGAATGTCCCAGCATCTCACTCAGGCTCTTTACATCCATACCGTTTTCGATACAGTTTGTGGAGAACGTATGGCGCAGGATGTGAAAGTTCGTGTCGGCAAGAGCTGCCTCCGCCAGTATCTTCTTGAAATGGTATTGCATGGTTCTGGGTTCCATCGGCTTGTCACCGCCAAATACATACTCCCGGTCACTGTGGAACTTGGCGAGAAGGTTCAGAAGCTTATCAGACAGCGGGATCTCCCTCAGACTGTGCTGGCTTTTCGGCGCCGTCTCCAGCAGGACGGTCTTTTTCCCTTGCCCCTCCGCATAGAGGCGCTGTACCGTCCGGCTCACCGAGAGCACTCTGCCTTCAAAATCAATGTCGGTCCATTTCAGCGAACAGAGCTCCCCCAGGCGCAGCCCTGTGTACAGAACCAGCAGCACTGCCAATTTGGACAGATTCATTTTCTGAAAAAGAACTGCTATCAGTTTCTTCTGGTCGCTTTTGGAGAGCACGCGGATCGCTTTTGGCGGGATTCCCGAATCCGGCCTTTGTAAAGGTGCAAGGGTCAGGGAATAGCGGGCGGACGCATACTTCAGAATCTGGTTTAACACGCAGTAGACACTTTTGCAGACGCTGCCCGACAAAGAGTCTGCAAGCCTGTCCTTCACAAAGGAAACTGTCATTTCAGACAGGGCGGTGTTTTCAAATTCTTGTTCCATATATTTTTGATAGATCAGACTGTATTTGATATAAGTGGAAAGTTTTCTTTTCTCCCTGACCTGCGCAAGCCAGCCCTGCGCGGCCTCCGTGAACGAAATGCCGAAAGAAGGAGGCATGGGGCATGTATGCGTTTGTTCGGAAGCTTCGGCCCAGGCCTTCAATAGATTTTTCTTTGCGGTCAGCTTTTCCCGCACCTCCTCATAGGTCCTCCCATAGACCGAACAGTAAATCTGCTTTCCCTTTTCTTTGTTATATACGGGATAGCGTCCCTCCCAGCGTCCGTCGGTTCTTTTTCTGATATTTTCGCCGTGTCTTGCCATAGATTTTCCTTCCTTACATGGTGACCCCAAAAGTGACCATAATATATTGTTTTTAT
>CAZNQZ010000277.1:0-3294 GCA_964575245.1 uncultured Lachnobacterium sp.
GCGGGATTGCGAAAAGGTGTGCCTTCACCTGGATCTGCCTCTGCAGTCCGGAAGCTCGCGGATTTTAAAAATCATGAACCGCCGCTACGACAAGGAGCAGTATCTCGCGCTGGTGGATAAGCTTCGGGCCGCGATACCCGACATCGCGCTGACCACGGACCTCATCGTCGGGTTTCCGGGAGAGACGGAGGAGGATTTTTGCGAGACACTGGATGTGGTGCGCCGCGTGCAGTATGACAGCGCGTTCACGTTCCTCTACTCTAAGCGCACCGGAACCCCGGCGGCGTCCATGGAGAATCAGGTGCCGCCCGCGGTGGCGAAGGAGCGCTTTGACCGCCTGCTGCAGGAAGTGCAGGCAATCAGCGTCAAAAAGGCGATGGCCCTGGAGGGGGAGGTGCACGCTGTGCTCGCCGAGGAGCGGAATGCCCAGGATGCGGCTTTGCTCACCGGACGTCTGTCGAACAATGCGACCGTACATTTCCCGGGAGATCCCTCTATGATCGGGACACTGCAGCGCGTGCGGCTCTCCGAGTGCAAGGGCTTTTACTATCTGGGAGAGCTTGCGGAAGATGCGTAGGCGGTTTGGAAGGGCGGATGTTGTCCTTGTCGGCGTGCTCGCCGCTGTGTGCCTCGCCGCATTCTTCCTGTTCTTCCTGCGGGGGGAGGGCGCGTCCGTTGTGGTGACAAGGGACGGCGAGGTCATCGGGCGCTATCGCCTGAGCGAGGATCGGACCGTGGAGATCGCCGACGCCTCCGGCAGGGTTACCAATGTGCTGGTGATCGCGGGCGGCAGAGCGGATATGACCGAGGCCGACTGCCCCGACAGGCTCTGCGTCCGCCAGAGGGCTATCCAGAGGGCGGGGGAGAGCCTTGTGTGTCTGCCAAACCGCGTCGTCGTCACGGTGGAGGGCGGGAAGGAGGAGCTGGATGGGATCGCGCAGTAGAAGGGTTGCAGTTATCGGCATGTATATCGCCGTGGCCATGATCTGCAGCTATATTGAGTCGCTGATCCCGTTCGGCTTCGGCATTCCCGGAGTTAAGCTGGGTCTTGCGAATCTCGCGGTTCTGCTCGCGCTGTACACGCTGGGGACGTCCTCTGCGCTTCTCGTGTCAGTGCTTCGGATCGTGCTGACCGGCTTTCTGTTCGGAAATGCCTTCAGCATCCTCTATTCGCTGGCGGGCGGGCTCTTAAGCTTTCTTGTCATGTGGCTCCTGTCGCGGACGAAAAAGCTGAGTCCTGTCTCGGTCAGCGCCGCCGGAGGGATCAGCCACAATATCGGGCAGCTGATTGTCGCGGCGGCTCTGGTGGAAAATTATTCTGTTTTTTACTATATCCCCCTGCTCCTGCCCGCCGGGCTGGTCACCGGACTTTTGATCGGCATCGCCGCGCAGGAAATGCTCGTAAGGCTTCCGTTTCGGACGAAGAAGGGGCGTGATTGATATGGACAATGGATTACAGCAAAAGAGAGCGCGGCTGACAGAAGACTTAAAGGCATACGGGAGGCTTGCAGTCGCGTTCTCCGGGGGCGTGGACTCGGCGTTCCTTTTGTGGGCGGCGATGGATGTGCTGGGGCGGGAGCAGGTGCTTGCCCTGACTGCGGTCTCTGAATTTTTTCCTGATCGGGAGCGGGAACGGGCGCGCCGTTTCTGCGAGGAGTACGGCATCCCGCAGACCGAGGTGCCGTTTTCTATCCTGCAGGAGGAGGGCGTGGCGGACAATCCGGCGAATCGCTGTTATCTCTGTAAGCGCTCGCTCCTTGCGCGGATGGCGAAGAAGGCGCAGGAGCGCGGCATGACGCTGGCGGAGGGCTCCAATCTGGACGATGAGGGGGACTACCGGCCGGGGCTTGCCGCGGTGCGGGAGCTCGGGGTAAAAAGCCCCCTCAGGGATGCTCTGCTCTCCAAGGAAGAGATCCGCATTCTCTCGAGGCAGGCGGGGCTCGCCACATGGGATCTGCCGGGCTTTGCCTGTCTCGCCTCGCGTTTTGCCTACGGGGAGCGCATTACCGCAGACAAGCTTACGATGGTAGAGCGCGCGGAGCAGCTTCTGTTCGATCAGGGCTTTTGCCAGCTTCGCGTGCGCGTGCACGGCGAAGGACCGGGAATGGTTGCGCGGATCGAGCTGGAGGAGCAGGAGATGAGCCGCCTGCTGGAGCCTGGGCTGCGGGAGCTGGTCTGCAGGCGACTGAAGGAATTGGGCTTTGCCTATGTCTCGCTGGATCTTTCCGGCTTTCGGAGCGGGAGTATGAATCGGACCATCGCGCAGGAATTATACTGCAGACCGCCAGAATTTACAGTGATGCTTCCGGGAAAGTGACTGGCTGACGGTTTGCAGTCGGGTTGTACTGTAAATTTAACTGGTGCGCAGTATAGTTTCTCCCGGCGGGCGGACAAGGGATGAGGGCAGATCAGAAAAGGATGCGGACGGGACATGAACGATATGTTTGCAAGGACACAGATGCTTTTGGGTGAGGAGGGCATGGATCGGCTTGGGCGGTCGCGCGTTGCCATTTTCGGGCTGGGGGGCGTGGGCTCTTATGCGGCTGAGGCGCTGGCGCGCTCCGGCGTGGGCTCCTTCGTGCTCGTGGATCACGACACGGTTGAGGTGACGAACATCAACCGTCAGATTCTGGCGACAACAAAGACCGTGGGACGGTATAAGGCGGAGGTGATGGCGGAGCGGATTCTTGATATCAACCCAGAAGCGCGGATCGAGGTGCGCAATTGCTTTTTTCTTCCCGAGAATGCGGATGCATTTGATTTTAAGGGCTATTCCTATGCGGTGGACGCGGTGGACACGGTCACCGCAAAGCTTGAGATTGTTCTGCGGGCGCAGGCGGCGGGCGTTCCGGTGATCAGCTCGATGGGGACCGGGAACAAGCTCGACCCTACGAAGCTTGCGGTGGCGGATATCTACCAGACCAGCGTCTGCCCGCTGGCGAAGGTGATGCGCCACGAGCTGAGAAAGCGCGGCGTGCGGAGCCTGAAGGTGGTCTACTCCACGGAGCTGCCGCATCAGCCTATGGCGGGCGAAAGTAGCGCGAAGGGAGAAGGCGAGGGCAGGAGATCCACTCCGGGCAGTACCGCGTTCGTCCCTCCGGCTGCGGGGCTGATCCTTGCCGGATCTGTTGTGCGGGATCTGGTTTTTGGCCAGGAGGGGAAATCATAGGTCTTAACATGTGAGGCCGCCTGTTCTGAAATGATTCAGGGCAGGCGTTTTTTTTATGCGCAGGTCCGCAAAAGGAAAATTTCCGGCAAATAAAAAATGACAGCTTTTGCCCTTTTGTGTCAATA
>CAZNQZ010000278.1:0-3291 GCA_964575245.1 uncultured Lachnobacterium sp.
TGATTCAGGAGTGAGGGGCGATTTTGCGAAGCAAACTTTAAATATCGCCCCGAATCGTTGCTATGAGCGGCCCTTATGCCGTGAATAGTAACGAACTGAGGGAGGATGAGGGGATGAATGTGAGAGAGCAGTACAACGGGAGGCTGGCGGAGACGGTGATCCGCAATCTGGCAAAACGCCAGATGGAGGGATTTTACTGCCCCACTGCGAAGGAAGCGCGGGATAAGGCGCTCTCCTTCGTGAAGGAGGGGGATTGTGTGGCCTTTGGGGGCTCTATGACCTTGGAGGAGACCTGTATTTTGGAGTCTCTGAGAACCCGCACGGACATCCGGCTGATTGACCGCGCCAACGCCGGGAGTCCGCAGGAGTTGAAACAGGTATTCCGCGACGCCCTGTCGGCGAACCGCTATTTTATGAGCACCAACGCCCTGACCGAGGACGGGGAGCTCGTCAACATTGACGGAAACGGAAACCGTCTGGCTGCGCTGCTCTATGGTCCGGATCAGGTCATTGTCGTCGCGGGGTTAAACAAGGTAGTTCCCACCGTGGAGGACGCCGTGCGCAGGGTGCGCCATACGGCGACAGGGCTCAACTGCATCCGGCTGAACCGGAATACGCCCTGCGCCGCCACCGGCACATGCGCAGACTGTCTGGCCCCGGAATGCATCTGCAATCAGATTGTCATCACGAGGCGCAGCGGTGATCCGGAGCGGATCAAGGTGATACTGGTCGGGGAGGCGCTGGGGTATTAAAGCCATTGCCGCATAATGGAATCCTTAAAAGAAGTGGCTCAAAAAATGCAGGGTGAACTGGAGGCGCAATGGTTTCCAAGTGAAGCATTGGATGTTTCCGGGGAACATTTGAAATTATTTGATGGATTTTGGTTTTCACCGGGAAGTCCTTATAAGGACGTAAAGAATGTTTTGTCGGCAATTCAATATGCAAGGGAGAATGGAGTGCCTGCACTGGGCACTTGTGCCGGTTTTCAGCATATGGTCATCGAGTTTGCCCGAAATTACCGGATTATTAAATCGTTTGTAAAGGCCGTTTTAGACATTTAGGGGCTGTGATATTATAGTATGCTATTTTAAACCACAGAAGTGGAAAAGCAATAAAAGTAAATTGTGAGGGAAACGGAGACTGATTTATGGACTATAGCAGAAAAATATCGGAACGTTTATGGAATATGCCGGATAAAGGAGAACTTGAAAGCCATCGCGAGGAAACCTTTATTGATGACATTATTCTGAAAAGTCATATTGAAAAGGAACTGCTCTCCTCCCAATGAATTACTTGTAAAAATTATTTATGATTCCAATCCAACTCAGCACTATTTGGGCAATACATTCCGCTTTAAGCTGGTATAGGCCATCAGGATATAGATTGCATATATCAGGAAGAAAATCCCCAGCGAAATTGCCGCAATGATCCCAGGGCTGCTCATTCCCACCATCACTCCTGGCTCGGGAGCTTGTGCCAAGCGGAGGATAAAGGGTACGCCAATCAGCACAGGCGGCACCGCAGGCAATGCGTAGTAAATGGCAAATTGGTGACCCAGGGCCCTTGCCATCTCTCTCTGGACCATACCCAGCTTTTGCAGGAGCTGGAACTGCCGCCTGTACCGCTCTGTCTCGCTGAGCTGTTGAATAGTCAAAATGGTGGCGGCAGTCATGGTCAGCGCCAGAGCCAGATAGAACAGAGGGAACACACACAGGGCAGTCTGGGAGGCCACCTCTGCTTCCTCATTTGCCCGAGTGGTAATGCCGTCCACATATTTGACCGGCTCGCTCCAGTCCAGACGGTCATTGTGCAGGCTGTGCAGGGCATCATACTGTTCCTGGCTCACAGGCAGGGTCGTTTTAGCAGTATAGGTTTTGTGGTGGACAGACAGTCCCTCCGCAACCTCATCAGGAACCACCAGAATATAGCCCCGCCCGTTGGCTATGCCGCCGCTCTGGGAAAAATGCTCGGTGCAGACGCCTCCCGACTGGAGGGTAAAATTCCCAAAGGTCAGAGGCTGGTCGTAGGTCCTCAGGACATCCTCCAGATAGGCCATGCAGTGAAACAGGTACTCCCCTTCCTCCAATTCCACCGCCGGGTAACCCGCGATGGACCGCAGGGCAGCGTAGTCACTATACCGAAGAACAGGGTCCTGATCGTAGTTGTAGTAGTAATAGACGGTCTGGGATTCGATGTAGTCCCGCACCATGGGGCTGTCAGTGAGATAGACCTGATACTCCACCGACTGCTCCACCGGGATATTTTCCCCGATATAGTCCAGATAAGCGCTGTGATCCCGGTTTGGGTCATCAATGCTGATGAACAGGTCGAAACAGGCAGTGTCCGCCGCCCGCCCCTCGAACAGCCCCCGGAACACCAGCCCTGTCCCTTCGGAAATGAGGGTAGCGGTGAGGACCAGAGAGATGGTAGCCATCAGTATCCCCATGGTGGCCAGCTTGGCCGTCAGGGTGCGAAAAATCAGCAGATTTTGGCCCTGATACTTCCGGGCGGGCCTCTTGTCAAAGAAAGCGGGCACACCGGAGGCGAAGCTGAGAAAGAAGGCAAACAGAAACAGGATCAGGCATCCCGCTCCGGCAGCGGCCACCATCGCATTTGGGACCATCAGCAGGCAGGTCCCCGCAATGGCCAGGACGATAGAGCCCCCGAAAATCCAGCGGCGCATTCTGCCCGTCTGGATGACAATGCCCTCGTTGACCCGGTCGGAGTAAATCAAGTCGTGAATTTTGGCTTTGCGGATATATTTCCTGCTCCTGCGCAGAGCGTGGAGGTAAATCAGAACAAAGCAAACCACCGTCAGCGCCAGTGCGGGGAGGGTAAAGCCAAAAGTGAAATGATAGGGCAGCTTGAACAGCGCCAATACCACGGCCCGGAATATCTGGTAGAGCAGTCCGCCCAGGACAATTCCCAGTGCCAGGGCGCAGCCCCCCACTGCCAAATTTTCCAGAAAGAACAACCGGGCCACCTGCTTATTCTCCAGGCCAGTGAGCAGATAGGTTCCCAGTTCCCGGCCCCGGCGCAGGAGCATGAACTTTGTGGCATAGGCTACCAGCCAGCCAAAGACGCACACCACGACCGCGGTGGCCATAGCAATCATCAGGGGCAGCATATCCATCCCCTCGGACAGAGTTTTGATCTCTTGGGAGAAGGTTAGAGCGTTGAAGGAGTAGAGCAGCGCCGCCGCCATAACTACCGTGGCAAAGTAGACCAGGTAGTCCTTTGCCTGCCGTTTGGCGTTGCGCAGAGACAGCTTAGATAACGTCACTGACGTCA
>CAZNQZ010000279.1:0-3281 GCA_964575245.1 uncultured Lachnobacterium sp.
CCGCGCTGGCAAAATGGCTGGAGGTCACGGTTGCCACATAATCGGCGTATCCGGCTGCCACTGTCATCGCGTCCAGCGCCAGGGCCTCTCCGCAGGTGGAGCAGTCTCCGTAAATGCCAAACAGAGGAAGCTGAAATGTCTTTAATCCAAAGGAGGAGGCGATCAGCTGTCCCAACAGATCTCCCGCAAAGAGATAGCGCATGTCCTCCGGCTTCTTGTTCGCCTTACCAAGCGCAAGCGTGAGAGCCTCCTTCTGCAGCGTGCTCTCTGCCGCCTCCCAGGTGTCCTGTCCGAATTTATCATCCTCCCCGATACAGTCAAACTTCTCCGCCAGTGGTCCCTGTCCCTCCTTCGTCCCAACCACAGAGGCGGACGCCAAAATAAAAGGAGCCTCTGCGAAACAGAGACTCCCACTTCCTACTTGTTGCCCCATACTTGATCTCCCTTTCGTTTTTAGAGAGAGTATGTCCAATTCGATTTGATTCTATTCCCCTTCAAACTGCACCACCGACTCCACACGGTAATTCTTTAAACGCTCTCTGCCGCCCAGATCCACCAGCTCCATCAGAAACAGGCATTCCACCACTTCGCCGCCCAGCTCCTCCACCAGCTCCGCCGCCGCTTTGATGGTGCCTCCGGTCGCGACCAGATCATCGAACAGCACAACCTTCATACCGGGCGTAATCGCGTCCTTATGTATCTCGATAACAGCCGTGCCGTACTCCAGATCATAGCTTCTGGAACGCGTCTCGCACGGAAGCTTGCCCTGCTTGCGAATCGGCACAAAGGGCTTATTCAACAGATAGGCCACCGGCATTCCAAACAGAAATCCGCGGCTTTCCGCCCCCGCAATCACATCAAATTCCACGTTTTTCAAGCGTTTCACCAGCTCGTCAATCGAGAGCCTGAGCCCCTCCGCGCTCTGCAGGATGCTGGTCACGTCCCGAAAGATAATTCCCTTCTTCGGGAAATCGGGAATACTTCTGATATAGTTCTTTAAATCACTCATTTGTTAAAACCACCAATCCTTCCTCAAAAAATCCCTTCCGTCTGAGTCATCCCTTCACCTTACGAAAATCCTCAGCGTCCCTGCGCGAAACCGCGCACACGGCCAGCACATGATCCCTCACTGTGAAACGGATATCATAATCCGCGAATGCCATGCCGTACTCGTCTTCCCTCTGCTTGTGATATGCCGCCCGGGGATCCTGGGCGAGCAGCGCAAGAACTGTATCCCTCGCCGCCTCCGGCAGTTTCTTTAAAAGCTCCTCCGGAAAATCCACCCGGATTCGATCCTTGCTGTGTCTCTGGCCAAAGCCGCCCGCCGCCTCCGGATGGGCGTCCGTGTAGGGCAGATACGGCTTGATATCTAAAATCGGCGTGCCGTCCAGCAGATCCGCGCCCTGCACGCACAATATCGGTCCCAGCCGGGTATCCTGCCGCACCCGGATCAGACGCACGGAGGAAAGCCCGATTGCGTTCGGACGGTAGGGCGAGCGCGTGGCAAAAACTCCGCGCTTTTCCTTTCCTCCGAGCCGCGGCGGAAAGACCAGCGGCCTGGCCCCGCCCTGCTTCACTTCAGAAAACTCCCACAAAAGCCACAGATAGGAAAACTCCTCTATCCCCCGGACCACATCCGAGCTGCGGTATTTGGGTGCAAACACAATTTCACCCTCTGCGGCAACCAATCCGCTCTGCCTTGGAATTCCAAACTTCTCCGGATAAGGAGTCCGGATATGTGCAACCGCTTCCATCGTGCGCGCCAAACAAACACTCCCTTTTCTCACACCTGATAAAATTTCAGGTTATCCTTCAACTCCGCGGTAATCGTCCCGCCCGCCGCCTCATATTTATCATAGAGCGCGGTGATGCGCTGTACCGCCTTCTTATTCTCCGCCTCCAGCTTAGCAAACGCATTCTGATACACCGGATTGGAGATCAGACTCTGGCGCACCTCCTTGGAGAACGGGCAGTATCTCATGAAAATATTCCTCGAGATCTTGTTCAGGCGGAAACTCCCCTGCGACTCATACTTCATCCAGTTTTGATAGTCCTTGACAAATACCTCCCGATAGCTGTTCCTCGCCCGCGCAATCGCCGTCTTGAGCTTCTCCTTCGCCTCTGCGGACAGCTCCGAATTCTTGCGGTAAAACTGCACATAGTCATAGTACTCTGAGGTGAGGGATTTCTCTCTCAGATCATTCCAGTACACACCCTGAATCCGCCGGCAGATCTCCCAGCGGTAGCGCCCCATGATCTCCACCATCTGCTCATCCAGATCCATGGAGGTGAGAATCGGGAAAAGAAAGCGCGCCGGAGTGTCGCTCTTTACACCGGAAACCTCCTGCCACATCAGTGCCTTACTCCCCACATTCGGCATGAGGATGACATCCGGCATAACCTCCTTCATAATCCATTCCTGATTGATACCGCGCTTCACATCCGAGAAGAGCACCTCACGGTAAAGAACCGAGTAATCCAGCTGCCTCACCTTGTTGATTGCATTCTCAATACGCTCCGCAGTCACCACCATCTTTTCCAGCACCGTATAGATATCGTACTCCGCGATGACCGGACAGAAGCTGGACACACGCCCGTAGGTTATGCGGTTTCCGGTCTGAAACACATTGTGGATCTCAAACTTGACCTTGCGCGTATTGTCCTCCCGGTACGCAAGCAGCTGTCCCTCTGTAATCTCGCCAAGCCGCTTCTGTTCAAGAAGATAGGCATTGTAGTCCTGATCAAACTCGTTGCGGCTGGGTTCCCGCTCGCCGAAGAAAATGCGTTTCAGCCATTCGTAAATGGTAAACACGTGATCCGAGAGGAAGAAATTCAGCGAATCCGACAGATTGTGGAGCGCGTTCGTATTCTCCTCTCCGACCATTGCCACATCCATGAACCCAAAATTAAAAAACATGGAGAGAATCAGCTCGGGCTTTCCCGGCTCCATGATGGAACGGAAAAACGCCTTCTCATACACATCGTAAAATACGTTGGAGATCTCCCTGCGCAGACGCCTTGCATCATCCTCTGTGGACTGCGGGTCCGGCAGCTCTCTGTAGTTCTTCAGCGTATCCTTAAAGCTGCGGATCTCCGCCTTCTCATACCCTGCATATTCCAGAATATAGCTCACGCAGTCTTCCTTCGCCACATTGATGTGCCCCTCGGAGGCCCCTTCAAAATCATAATTCTCGCAGTAGCCCCTAAACTCGCTGACGCGGTCCTTCCCAAAGATGCCCAGCTGCTCCATGGCGTCCACAATCTGAACCATATGCGTGCGC
>CAZNQZ010000280.1:0-3271 GCA_964575245.1 uncultured Lachnobacterium sp.
GTTTGTTTGGGGAGATCTGAGGGACCTTCTCATACACCTGACGGGCATTGTGACCTATGCCTCGCTCTTGCTGGTCTTAAATCCCATTCTGCTATTGGTGATCACGGCGGTATCTCTGGGCACTTATTTCACCACGCGCTGGCAGCCGGTTTACCATGAAACGAACAAAAAGAAATGGGAGAAGGAGATCCGGAAAAGAGACTATCTGAGCAGACTGTCCGAGGATTTCCCCAGAGCAAAGGATATTAAGCTCTATGCGCTGGAGGGCTGGCTGGATGGCATGATGCAGGACTATCAGGCCTATATCCGGATGTGGAACAAGCGCTGCAGCCTTCGGGGGCTGTGGGCAGCAGTTCTGGCCGGGCTGATGGCCTTTCTCCAGAATGGCGCCGCCTATCTTGTCCTCATTGCAACACTGCTGGAGGGGTCAATTACAGTAGGAGAGTTTGTCTTCTATTTCAGTCTGACCGGAAGTATCGGAGGCTTTCTGCAGGGAGTGATTCGGGATGTGGCGAATCTGAGCACCCGGGCTGAGAAGATCGCCTATGTCCGGGAGGCTTACCGCTATCCGAGCCGTTTTTATCGCGGGAAGGGCTGTGCGCTGCCAGCATCCCCGGTTACCATCGAGCTCAGGGATGTGTGGTACCGCTATGACGGCGCAAAGGACTATACGCTAAAAGGCGTTAATCTGGTCATCGCGGGCGGTGAGAGTCTGGCGCTGGTGGGACTGAACGGAGCCGGGAAGACCACGCTGATCAAGCTGATCTGCGGAATGTATGCGCCCACGAAGGGAGAAATTCTTGTGGGAGGAAGGCGGATCGACGAGTACAATATCGAGGAATACTACTCCCTGATCTCAGCCGTTTTTCAGGAGATACGCGCAGTCGCCTTCACCTTCTTTGAGTTTGTGGCGAGTTCTGATATGGCGCGGCCGGGGGCGAGGGAGGACGCTGTCGCCGCCATGAAGGCGGCCGGGATCTATGAAAGGATTCAGGCGCTGCCAAACGGGATCGACACGCATCTGATGAAGGGAATCTATGACGACGGCGTGGATCTGTCCGGCGGGGAGATGCAGAAGCTGGTGCTGGCCCGGGCTATCTACAAGGATGGCGCCATTCTTGTGCTGGATGAGCCGACCTCCGCGCTGGACCCCATCGCGGAGAGCAGGCTCTATCAGCAGTACAGGGACCTGACGGAACATAAGACTTCGGTCTACATCTCCCACCGTCTGGCCTCGACACGTTTCTGCGACCGCATTGTGCTGCTGGAGAATGGTGTGATCACAGAGAGCGGAACCCATGAGGAGCTGATGAACCGGGGCGGCCGGTACGCATATCTGTTTGGAGTGCAGAGCAAATATTACAAGGAGGGAGAGGTCTATGCGTAAAGAAAATGTAACCAGAAGGGCGCTTAAGGTATACCATGCCTATAATCCGAAATATTTTCCGCTGCTCTTTCTGCAGAAAGTGTTTCAGAATATCTCACCCTATTTCAACCTCTGGATGTCCTCGGAGATTGTGACCGCGCTCTATGAGGGGCGGGGAAGGCGGGAGCTGTATGTTCTCGTGGCCGTCACGCTGTTTGGCAATCTGTTGGTGCAGATTCTGGGCGCGGCGCTGGGCCGGGGGGTTCAGACAGCGCTGGAGGAGCTGGAAAACCGGGAATCGGCGGCTTTTTACCGAAAGACACTGTCACTGGATTACGATAAGCTGGAGGATTCGGAAATCCGGCTGCTCCGGCGCAAAATCCGGGAGAACTCATACATTAATAGCTACGGGGTGGTATTTATGAGGTATCGTGTGGAAGGGCTGATGGAGCACCTTGTGAACATCGTCTGCTCGCTGATCCTGTTTGCGGAGATGGTGTCCCTGATGGCGGCGGCACCCTTCCGCTGGCTGAGCGCCGGCCTGTTCGCCGGGCTTTTTGGTTCACTGGTCTTGTCCATTGTACTGAACCGCCGCTGCAATCAGAAGATGTCTGCAATCTGGGACACGGTGGGAAATCTGATGCTGCGCGAGAACCGGCTTGCGAACGGTTACCAGACCATGGGGATGGATAACCGCATCTACCGCCAGCAGGCGATCATAACGGAGTTGTACGACAAGCTTAATCTGGAACATTTGAAGGTTTTTTCGAGTGTCAACAGGAAGGGGTTTTTTCTGGCTACGCCCACCTCACTGACAGCGCGGCTGTCGGAGCTTCTGGCCTATCTGGTGATCTGTTTTTATTGCGTGCTGGGCGTTTTCCCGGTGGGCAGCGTCATCAAATATGTGGGGTATCTCGGAAATATGTCGCGTAGTATCGGGGGAATCTTTTTCTGCGTGAGCGACCTGAAGATTAATGAGCCGTTCCTGGCAACCTATCTGGCGTTTTTTGACCTCAAAAACGACATGTATCAGGGCAGCCTTGCGGTGGAGAAGCGCGGCGACAAGCGATATGACATTGCCTTTAAGAATGTGAGCTTTCGCTATGCGGGCAGCGAAGAATATGCGCTGAAAAATATCAATCTAAAGCTTAAGGTGGGGGAGCGCCTTGCCGTCGTGGGGATGAACGGAAGCGGGAAAACCACGTTTATCAAGCTTTTGTGCCGGCTGTATGACCCCACGGAGGGCGAGATTTTCATGAACGATTTCAATATCCGCAAGTACGATTACCGTCAGTATCTGGACATTTTTTCGGTGGTGTTTCAGGACTACAACCTGCTGGCCCTTCCGCTGGGGAACAACGTGGCGTCCGCCGCCTCATGGGACGGCGAGAAGGCGGAGCGGCTGCTTTATGAGGTGGGCTTCGGCGAACGGTATAAGGAGCTGCCAAAGAAGCTGGAAACCCCGCTCTATAAGGATTTCGACGAGGACGGAGTCAATATCTCCGGCGGGGAGGCCCAAAAGATCGCTCTGGCCCGGGCGCTGTACAAGGACGCGCCGTTTATTGTGCTGGATGAGCCCACAGCCGCTCTGGACCCCATTGCCGAGGCGGAGATTTACACCAAATTTGATGAGATCGTGGGGGATAAGACCGCGATCTATATCAGCCACCGCCTCTCCTCCTGCCGTTTCTGCGATAAGATCGCCGTGTTCGACAAGGGACAGATTGTGCAGGTTGGAACCCATGAGGAGCTGCTGGCGGACGAGAGGGGCAAGTATTTTGAGCTCTGGCAGGCACAGGCGCAGTATTATGCATAAGAGACCCGGTGGTTGGCAAATGTATTTATATGTGCTATTATATAACAAAAATTCCAATTTTTATTTTATATGAATGGATATGCCGGGCT
>CAZNQZ010000281.1:0-3269 GCA_964575245.1 uncultured Lachnobacterium sp.
AAGAGCATAGTAATCGCTGAACTCGTCCGTTCCCACATCAATACTCTTTACTGTAAGCTGCCCCGCGTCTTTCATACCATTAATCCTGTTAAGGAGCGGTGGAACCTTTGTGATTTCATCGTATACCTGCCTTGGTAAAATAATTTTACGGGGATACAGTTCCGCCAGAATGCTCTCTTTCTTTACCCATAAAAAAGCAGAAATACAATCCGTATCGAAGAAGTACAAATCAGTCATCTATTACTCTCCCGCTATCGTCCTCCCCGTAAACTATATCATATCGAAAAGCATCAATGAGCAGCTCCTCATATTTACCATGAGAAATCAAATCCCGTTTCTTTAGGGACTCCGCCTGCAAAATATAGTTTCCGTATACCTTTTTTTGATTATTTGTATCGGACGGCAGGCATAACTTATCGTCATATCCATAGAGCCTTGTATAAGAAAGTACGCCACCCATCATTTTCTCCGCATCCGCTTTCTTCAAATAATGATCGCTAACCAACCTCCACAGCATAGCTCTGTGACTCATACCAAACTGTTGTTCCAGTGCAATAACTTCTTTGAGTGTCAGCTCTTTTTCCCCTTTTTTTTGAACAGCATTACGAAGCGCGCTGTACGGAACCAGAAAATATGAGGCAAAACGGTCAGCCGTTCGTTCTGTTTGATTGTCTGTGTCAAAGCCTTTCGCGCTGATCGACATCCCCTCTTTTTCATCATAAAACAGGTGATATAACTCATGTGCCAATGAGAACCGCTGTCTGCCATATGACATCTGTGAATTAATGGCAATTACATCCGCATTGCCGTTCTTAATGCAGATACCGCTGATATGCTCGCCCATAGGATACAGCACAAGCGTAAGACCGGCAATCTGACTTGCTGACGCAAACACATCAACAGGCGAATTTTCATCTTCCCCAAGCTGTTGTCGCAGTTCAATTGCTTTTGCATTGATTTCGATGTTATCCATCACTCATTCACCTCAAGCAATCTTGCCATATAGCGGCTATTTGCCGCAATGTGATTGATGGCTGCTATGATATTCATATCATCAACGGTTAACTCTTTTGCTCTGAGCGCAAACCGGATCGGTTCTACCGACATTTCCGAATTCTCAAACGCCTCCATATCACAACTGTATAGCTCAGCCAGCTTTTCAAGCAATTCAACAGAAGGCGAGCGCTCTCCGCTTTCAATCTTGGAGAGATAACTCTGATCTATACCGAGATACGCGGCGATCTGACTTTGGCTTAAGCTTGTCTGCACACGCAGTTCTTTCAAACGCAATCCAATATTTGCAGTATCCATTCATACCTCCGGATGAAGTTAAAGAATTTTCCTGTCCATGTATATTGCTATTATATCATCTTTTGTCATATTTGCAACTGAATTCTATATATATTTTATGACAACTCTTTTTTACTCTTTTCTATGTAACGTCTGCCAGCCCTTCTGTTTCTATCATATTTGTGTTTTCTCACATCCGGCAGAACTGTGCGTTTTACAATTTTCGTTCCCCATGAAGGTTTCCATGGTCACGGAGGTTTCACTGTGAATTCCGTTTCTCTGAAAGACTGTTCCTATTGTTTTTAAAAGGATTTTTCCATCCGTAACGAAAGTGATATGATTCACATATTCCAAATCCCCTGCAAACTTTTCATCCCAGGACAGCTCATTTCTTCCGCTCACCTGTGCCAGCCCCGTCAGCCCCGGCCTTACGTCATGCCTGTGTTTCTGCTCTTCATCATATCTGGGCAAATACTCCACCAAAAGCGGTCTCGGCCCGATAATGCTCATATCCCCTTTTATGATATTCGTTAACTCTGGCAGCTCATCTACAGATGCCGCTCGCAGGAATTTTCCGAATTTCGTCAGCCGCACCTCATCCGGCAGCAGCTCCCCATCCGTATCCCGCTCATCGGTCATAGTCCTAAATTTATGGATGGTAAAAATCCTGCCGCCCAATCCCGGGCGCTTTTGCTCAAACACCACCGGGCTGCCCAGCTTCATCCTGACCGCAATCGCTGTCACCAGCATCACCGGCCACAACACGAGCAGCGCAAACAGCGACAGGCCGAAATCCAGCGGTCTCTTGACGTGTTTTTCATAAAATCCGTATGGCACATGCCCTTCCATCCAGCCCTTGTTCTTTTCCAGCTTTGATACGAGAACGCCAAGGCCGAAGCACAGTGTGAAGATTACAACTATTGCTTTTCCTATGTTTTTGATTGCTTTTCCCAACTTACTTCTCACTTTCTATAAAATCGAGTAGGGGAGAGTTTTCGACCCTACTCGCCGCACGGGTCGCGTGCAGCAAAGCTACCGAATTCCCTTCGCGCCCGTGCGCATATAAAAAAGCCCCGGCAAAAACTGCCGAAAGGCTTTTCATCTTTTCACATTTTTAAAACCAGCATCAATCCTCATAATGCCCTTTACAGGATTTAACAATGATCTGATTCCCTGATATTTCATATATCAGACGGTTTACTTCATCGATCCGCCTGCTGTACAAACCTGCTTTTCCGTACCTTAACAGTTCAGGTTTCCCAATTCCCTGCATCGCTCCGTCACGCTCTACGCTTTGCAAAAGCTGATTAATACGTTTTACAGTCTTTTTATCCTGTGACTGCCAGTATAAGTACTGGCTCCACCCGTCCTCCGCAAAAGTAATCTGCATAGGCAATCATTCCTCCATGGCAATTAGTTCTTCCATGGTTTTTATAACTACCTGACCATTTTTTACCTGTTCGTCGGCTCTTTCAAGCATGGCGAGATATTCTGCGTTCCGCTTTGCTTTTTGGAGCGCATTGTATTCAGCCTCACTTATCATATAAATATTTTCATTCTCGGGACGTGAGATAACAACTGTCTCACCCTTGCTGATTTTATCACACCATTCTGTAAAATTGTCCCTCACACTGACAGGCTTTACCGCTAACATGACGCATCCCCCCTTAAATGTCCGCTCTATCACTTTCATTATATTTACCGAATGCCCCAATGTCAATACAAGGTTGTGCGCTATGCTCATTACTCAATGCCCAAAAGCATCTCATCCTCTCACCCAAAACACCGGCGTATGATCTCTATAATCACATTCTGCTGTTCCTCTGTCATCTTATTATCGCTCGGCAGGCACAGCCCACGCTGGAAGATGTCCGCGCCGACGTCGATCCCGCTCCCGCCCGTGTAGGCGTTGCTTCGCCCTCTCCCGTTTCCCTCCACGGTCACAAAGGCATTGCCCCTGTAGATCGGCTGCATATGCA
>CAZNQZ010000282.1:0-3265 GCA_964575245.1 uncultured Lachnobacterium sp.
CCCCATCAGGGAAAAACCCAGATTTGTCATAATCGTGACAACGATGGTGTCCTTTTTCAGCCTTCCGGTCTGCTTGAGATAATTCCCGCAGATCGCCATGATCTCATCGCCGTCCACCAGCTTTCCGTTCTCGTCAACCGCCAGCATGCGGTCTGCATCCCCGTCAAACGCAATGCCGATATCCGCGTGCTCCGACACCACCCTCGCCATGAGCTCATCCATGTGCGTGCTGCCGCAGTTCGCGTTGATATTGGTCCCGTCCGGATTCGTGTGGATCGCGATGAGATCCGCGCCGAGCTCCCGCAGCGTCCTGACCGCGGTGTAGGAGCTTGCACCCTCCGCGCAGTCAACGACGATCTTAAAACCCGACAGATCCACCGGTACCGTCTTCTTCTCATACGCGATGTACTCATCCACAATATCCAGACGGTACTCCACCCGCCCGATACCGGGGCCGATGGGGAACACGACATCCTCCATATTGTTGCGGATCAACGCCTCGATCTCATCCTCCAGCGAATCGGAGAGCTTGTAGCCCTCCCCGTTAAAAAACTTGATTCCGTTGAATTCCATCGGATTATGGGACGCGGAGATAACTACTCCCGCATCCACCCTGTGCTTTTTTGTCAGATATGCGATCGCCGGAGTCGGCGCAACGCCGACATAGATCGCGTTCGCCCCGACAGAACAGATCCCCGCCATCAGCGCGCTCGCAAGCATCCCTCCGGAAATTCTGGTATCACAGCCGACAATAATTGTCGGCTGGTGCGACTGCTCCCTGGTAAGTACATATGCACCGGCCTGCCCGAGCTTCATGGCGAGCTCTATGGTGAGCTCCGTCCCCGCGATTCCGCGCACGCCGTCCGTTCCAAACATTCTTGCCATATCATCATCCCTCTGAATTATTTTCTTCCTCTCCGGAGTCCCCGGCCCCGCTGTCCTCCGGTTCATCTGTGCCGGGCTCCGAAATCGTCACCTCCACAGTGACTTCCTGATAAGTAAACCGATCCTCCGCAAGATCAATCGTAACCGGCAGACGGTAGGTCCCCGGTTCCCGCCCGGTCACGTCGATCATTCCGGTAATGCTGTTCACATCCAATCCCTCAAAATCCTTCTCAAACGCACTTACCATCACCGGAACCAGCGAGTTTGTAAACTCGAGCTCATACGGCTCCCGCAGGCCCTCCACGGAAATCTGGTTCCTCCGGATCATATAGCGCGTCGTCCGGTAAGGCTCGATCGTCACCTTCACCGACACAATAGCGTCCGATGGGTCGAGCAGGCTGATGCCCTCCGGCAGGAAATCCTGCACCTCTACCGTCGTATCCAGATCCCCGTCCGCTCCATCCACATTGACCGCGTCCGCCGGAAGTGTGATGGCGGTGATCGCGTTGACGGCGGAGGCCGGCCCCTTGATCTTGATTTTTTCGGGCTCTACCGCCACAGACCTCACCCGATTTCCGTCTGCCGGTGTCCCGGTTGTGGAGACGCGGACCGGAACCTCGCGCACCACAAGAATCCGCGCGGAGACCGTCACCGTGTTGTTGCTCAGGGTCAGCCTCGTCGTATCAATTTCATCGCCATTCTCGTCGTAGAGAACCGGGATGACATTGTCTGAGAGATTGACCGACATCCCCCCTACATCGATGGTCGCCACCACGCTTTTTATGCTTTCGACGATCGATTTCGGGCCGAACACCGTGAGCACATTGGGGCTGGGGACACCCAAATCTCCGAGTGCATAGCCCTCCGCCACAGTGCCTGTGGTGGATGCGGTGATCTGGTACCGCTTGCTCACCAGATCCTCCAGACCGATTTTCAGATACTTCCTGCTCACGTAAGTCAACGCGCTGTTCGACCGGTTGCTCGTGATCTCGATGGGCACAGTCCCTGTCGTTCCCTTCGAATCCATCGTCACCTGATTGAGATCCGCCGTCGCCCGGAAATTACTGTTGTCCAGATTTTTCAACACGCTGCGCTTTGCCGTAACCGCAAAGGACACGATACTGGTTCCATCCAGAACCTGATAGCACTTGTTCTGCTCCGTGAGAGTCGCCGCATTCTCAATCACAACATTCGTCGTGTAGATCTGCGTATTTTTCGGATCATCCATATTATATACAATCAGCCACTGGATAATTGCCAGGCCAACCGCTGGAGTTTTAAAAGGCGGTGTTCTAGTCAGCGCCTTAAGAATTTTTCTTACCATTCCTGAATCTCCTTTTCCACTGTCCCAGACCTGCAGACTCACGATTCCGGTTTCGGTTCTGCAGGTCCACAAGCTTTTCGCGCAGGAAGTCCGCATCCACACCCGGATACAATTTCCCCATCGCGGCGATGGACACCTTGCCGGTCTCTTCCGACACAATGATGGTCAGAGAATCGCTCACCTCGCTGACTCCGAGCGCCGCCCTGTGTCTCGTTCCGAGTTCCTTGCTCAGGGAACGGCTGTCTGAAACCGGCAGATAACAGGTCGCCGAAACGACGCGGTCACCGCGCACGATCACCGCGCCGTCATGCAGCGGCGTGTTTTTCTCAAAAATATTAATCAACAGCTGACTTGTCAGGATCGCATCCACATCTATCCCCGTTCTCACATATTCGCTCAGCAGGATATCGTTTTCCAGCACAATCAGGGCGCCGGTTTTGACCTTTGCCATGGCAAAAGCTGCCCTGACCAGCTCATTGACGGTCTTGTCTGAAAACTTGCTCTCCTCCGCCTTGTTGATGTTAATCAGTTTTCCAAAAAAACTTCTTCCGCCCAGGTTTTCCAATGCATTTCTCAGCTCAGGCTGGAAAATAATCACCAGCGCGACCAGCCCAACGCTCAGCATATTCCGGGCCAGCCATAAAATTGTATTCATCTGGAGCAGTGCAGCGACGAGCACAAACAGCATAATGACCACAATTCCCTTGAACAGATTCCATGCGCGCGTGCTCTTCACCCAGAGCAGCATATGGTAAATAAGAAAGGAAATAATGATAATCTCTACGATTTCCACCCACGACAGCGCGATATCCGGAAGACTCAATATGGATGTTGCCTTGCTGTAAAATTGATTTATCATCTCCGTAAGCTTCTGCATGAAATCTCCCTCCGCGCCAAAAGACCCGCTATTTCAGCGCATTGTCATCTTCATCAATATCCAGCTCCCGCGCAATCACCTTCCGGCTGTTGGTCTCCTGCTCCTCGTTCAGAGCCGGGTCTCTGCGTTCAATCCGCCTGCCCATATTGGAGGTATTGCCAAAACGCTTGACCGTGACC
>CAZNQZ010000283.1:0-3261 GCA_964575245.1 uncultured Lachnobacterium sp.
TGGAAACGTTACTACGTTTATTGCGGCACTGGTGCTGATGTGGCTGGGCTCTGGTACGGTCAAGGGCTTTGCCTACACCCTGATGATTTCGATTGTGGTTTCCGTGTTTACGGCTCTCGTCGTATCAAGGCTTTTAAATCTGGCGCTGTATGCGTTGGGGGCTCAGAGCGAGAAGCTCTACGGCCGCGCGAAGGATCGCAAGACCTTTGATTTCCTGGGCAAGCGCTTCATCGCCTACGCGCTCTCCGCAGTAGTCATTATTGCAGGCTTTGTAGGGATGGGCATCAACGCCGGAGCGGGCAGGGGTTCCTTGAATTTCAGCCTGGAATTTGCAGGTGGAACCTCCATTTCCGCGGATTTCGGGAAGGATTACACCGTTGACGAGGTGGAGGCGCAGATTGTGCCGGAGATCGCGGTCGTGATAGGAGATAACAACATTCAGGCATCCACCGTATCCGGCAGCACGGCGGTCGAATTTAAGACCAAAACACTGGATCTGGAGACCAGGGATGCCGTGAACAATATGCTGATGGAGAAGTTTGACGTGGAGGAGTCCTCCATCGAGAGCCAGAGCATCGGCTCCACCATCAGCGGAGAGATGAGAAAGGATGCGTTTGTCGCGGTGATCGTGGCGTGCATCTGCATGCTGCTCTATATCTGGTTCCGCTTTAAGGATATCCGCTTTGCCAGCAGCGCGATTCTCGCTCTGGTGAACGATGTGCTCGTGGTGCTGACCGCTTATGCGCTGATCCGCATCTCCGTAGGAGGCACGTTTATTGCCTGTATGCTGACCATTGTGGGATACTCGGTCAATGACACGATTGTGGTATTTGACCGCATCCGCGAGAATCTGCGGTCGATGAAGAAGGCTACAAGAGAGACAGTTGCGGAGATCGCGAACCGCTCTCTGACCCAGACGCTCTCACGCTCGATCAACACCTCGATCACAACGCTGGTGATGGTGGTGCTGCTGTATATTCTGGGCGTGGCGTCGATCCGGGATTTCGCCCTGCCTCTGATTGTAGGTCTGGTTTCCGGCACGTACTCCTCCATTTTTATCGCAACATCTCTCTGGTTTGAGATGAAGCTGCACCTTGGAAAGAGCCGTCTGGCAAAACTGGATAAGAGCAAGTAAAATAAAAGAATAAAAAGGAGAATGCTATGTACACGTTAGATGACATCAAGGCAGTAGACCCCGAGGTCGCGGCTGCCATAACATCGGAATTTGACCGCCAGAACAGCCATATTGAGCTGATTGCATCCGAGAACTGGGTGAGCCCCGCAGTCATGTCTGCGATGGGCAGCATATTGACCAACAAGTATGCGGAGGGCTATCCGGGAAAGCGCTATTACGGCGGCTGTGAATGTGTGGATGTCGTCGAGGATCTGGCGCGGGAGCGCGCGAAGAAGTTGTTCGGCTGTGAGTACGCGAACGTGCAGCCGCACTCCGGCGCGCAGGCCAACATGGCGGTTCAGTTCGCCGTTTTAAAGCCGGGGGATACCGTGATGGGGATGAATCTGGACCACGGCGGACATTTGACACACGGCTCGCCGGTCAATTTTTCCGGAAGCTATTTTCACATCGTGCCCTACGGAGTGAATGATGAGGGATTTATCGACTACGATCAGGTGCAGAAAATTGCGCTCGAGTGCAAGCCGAAAATGATCATTGCCGGAGCCTCCGCCTATGCGCGTACCATTGATTTTAAAAGGTTCCGCGAAATAGCGGACGAGGTGGGCGCAGTGCTCATGGTGGATATGGCGCACATCGCCGGCCTGGTGGCGGCAGGGCTTCATCCGAGCCCGATGCCCTATGCGGACGTGGTGACTACCACGACGCACAAGACTCTGCGCGGGCCGCGCGGCGGCATGATACTGTGCAGCAATGAAGTCAATGAAAAGTACAATTTCAACAAGGCGATTTTTCCCGGGATTCAGGGAGGCCCGCTGATGCATGTGATCGCGGCGAAGGCCGTGTGCTTTGCGGAGGCCCTTACGCCTGAATTTAAGGAGTACCAGACCCGGATCGTAAAGAACGCGCAGGCACTGTGCACCGGGCTGCAGAGCCGGGATATCAAGATTGTGTCAAACGGCACGGACAACCATCTGATGCTCGTGGATCTGACCCCCTATGGGCTGACCGGGAAGGCGGTCGAGAAGCTTTTGGACAGTGCCAATATCACTGCCAACAAGAACACGATTCCCAATGACCCGCAGAAGCCCTTTGTTACCAGCGGTATCCGTCTGGGAACCCCGGCGGCCACCTCAAGGGGCCTGCAGGAGGCGGATTTCGACCGGGTCGCAGAGGCGATCGCGATGCTGGTTAAGAACGGGGAGTCCGCGGTGGATGAGGCGAAGGCAATTGTCAAAGCCCTGACGGAAAAGTATCCCCTGCAGAGCTTTGATTGATGCGAGGAGAGAAGAGCTATGATTGATCTGAAGTTTTTGAGGGAGAACCCGGATGCGGTCAGGGAGAATATACAAAAAAAGTTTCAGAACCACAAGCTTCCCCTCGTGGATGAAGTAATTGAGCTGGACGCAAAGGCGCGCGCCGTCCAATTGGAGGCGGATGAGCTTCGGGCGAGCCGCAATAAGCTCTCCAAGCAGATCGGCGCGCTGATGGGACAGGGCAAAAAAGACGAGGCCGAGCAGGTGAAGGCGGAGGTCGCGGCGAATGCCGCACGTCTGACAGAGCTGGAGGCACAGGAAAAGGAGCTGTCGGAAAAGGTCTTAAAAATCATGATGACGATTCCGAATATGATTGACCCCTCCGTTCCGATCGGCAAAGATGACAGCTGCAATGTGGAGATTGAAAAGTACGGAGAGCCGGTTTTGGCGGAGTTTGAGATTCCCTACCTCACCGACATTATGGAGAGGTTTGACGGCATCTCTCTGGACGCCGCGGGCAAAGTCGCGGGCAAGGGCTTTTATTATCTGATGGTCGATATCGCGCGGCTGCACTCCGCAGTTATCACATATGCGCGCGATTTCATGATCGACCGGGGCTTTACTTACTGTGTGCCTCCCTTTATGATTCGCTCGAACGTGGTCACGGGCGTCATGAGTTTTGAGGAGATGGATGCCATGATGTACAAGATCGAGGGCGAGGATCTGTATCTGATCGGAACCTCGGAGCACTCGATGATCGGCAAGTTTATCGACACGATCAACGACGAGGAGCAGCTGCCCTACACGCTGACCAGCTATTCTCCCTGCTTTCGCAAGGAGAAGGGGGCCCACGGCATCGAGGAGCGCGGCGTG